>NZ_JASJVI010000006.1:0-91103 GCF_035019865.1 Cryobacterium sp. 10I5 | reverse complement strand
AAGGACAGCTTCAAGAAGCGTCAGTCAAGGTTGGAGTCACACCATTCCACGGCCTACTTCCATCATCACCGTCAAGGTGGATGGGGCCAGGGTGAGTTAGGCGGCTAGTTTCGTTTCTTCTTCTTGTGCCTCGTCGGGCTTGTTGATCCAGGCCGCGTTAGGGGTGGCGAGGATCTTTGGATCGACGCTGGTGCTGAAGCGTTCCGGGTTCCGTGCCCGGGCTTCGGCCAGGGTCGCCGCCCTCTCTGCGGCTTTGCCGGCCGCGAGGCCGTAGTGGACGTCGGCGGGCGTGTTCAGCCCGATGCCGGTGTGCCGGTGGGTGTGGTTGTAACCCTCGACGAAGGTATTCATGAAGCGGCGGGCGTCGCCGAGGCTCGCGAAGCGTTCTGGGAACACCGGGGCGAACTTTAACGTCTTGAACCACGCCTCCGAGTAGGGGTTGTCGTTGCTGACCCGGGGCCTGGAGTGCGACTTGGTGACTTCCAGATCCGAAAGTAGCGTGGCGACGGTCTTGCTCGTCATGGACGTGCCGCGGTCCGCGTGGACGACCTGCGGGGTGCCGTGGATGCCGAAGGTTTCCGTCATCATTTCCGCGGCCAGGACCGCGGACTCGGCCGGATGGACCTTCGCGCCAACGATGTAGCGGGAGAAGATATCGATCATCACGTAGCAGTCGAAGTACTTGCCCTTGATCGGGCCCGCCAGCTTCGTGATGTCCCAGGTGTAAAATTGGCCGGGGCCGGTGGCGACCAGTTCCGGGATCGCGCGGGCCGGGTGCCGGGCCAGTCGGCGGCGTTCCTTGACCTGCTTGTTCTCTGCCAACACCCGGTAGATCGTGGAGATCGACGCCAAATACACGCCCTCGTCGAGGAGCTGCGCGTAGATCTGGATCGGCGGCAAGTCCACGAACCGGGGCGAGTTCACCACCGCCAGGATCCGCGCCCGCTCGAGAATATCGAGCTTGTTTGCCGGCACCACCGCCGGCCCGACAGTCGGGATGCGCGGTGCCCGGGTCGCCGTCGACCGCGGCAACCCGACCAGGACCGCAGCAGCCCGGGTGGACACGCCTTGGCGGGTCAGGGCACGGTAGGTGGTCATCACGGTTTCGTCTGCGGTGTTTCGTCCCGCGAGCTCTTCGACAAGTTTTCGAGTAGCTCGTGCATTTTTGACATGATCTCCAACGCCACCCCCGTCGTGGCCAGACGCCGCTCGGTCACATCGAGCTGCCGGCGAAGCCGGGCGATCTCGGCCTGCTCGGGTGTGAGCTTGCCGATCTTCTCGCCCGCTTTCTTGCCCTGCAGGACACCCGCGTCGCGGAGCTTTCGCCACTCGGTGATCTGCGAGGAATAGATGCCCTGTTCCCGCAGATACGCGCCGCCCCCGTTCCGCGTCATCGCGTCCTCATACGCGGCCAGATGGTCAAGCTTCTGCGCGGGCGTGAACGACCTCCTGGCACTCGGGCCACCCGCGCGCGGGCCGGGACTGCTGTTCTTACTCATCGAACTATCGTCGCGCACGACGATCAAAGACGGGCTGGACATGATCGGGACTTCCTGATTCTCGCCCTACGTCAAACGGCGGACTTGCTCTGAGCTACTGGCCTCAACTCACCCTGACACGTAGGGCAGCGGGGATCGGTAGGTGAACGTTCGCCGGTGTCTTCATTGTGGTCTCCTCTTCAAGCAATGACATTTCGTGTCATCCTATAACCCATTACACGTCGTGTCATCACGTAGACTCATGTCATGCGATGGGCACCAGACGCACGCGGCCGGCTCCAGGGAGCGGCGATTGAGCTGTTCTCCGAGCAGGGGTACTCGGCGACGACCGTTCCCCAGATCACCGCGCGGGCGGGCCTGACAACGCGAACGTTTTTTCGCTACTTCGCCGACAAGCGAGAAGTGATCTTCGGCGGCGACGAGATCCCGGAACGAGCCGCGCAGCTGATCGCCGAGGCCCCCGAAGACCTGGAGCCCATGGACGTCATCCGGCTCGTGTTGCACCGAGTCGCAACCGAGCAATTCGAGGGGCATCGGGAGCAAACTGCCGCGGTGCGCGCAATCATCCACGCGAACGACTCGCTGCGCGACCGGGATGCTCGCAAACGAGACGACCTCGTCCGCGTCGCTCGCGAGGCGTTCATCGAGCGCGGTCAGCCGCCCCTAGGCGCCACGGTCGTGGCAGAACTGGGCATCCTCGTGTTCCAGGTCGCTCTCGACGAATGGGCCATCGATGAAGAATCCCGATCAATGACGAGCGTCATCGACGCCGTCATGACCCTGGTTGCTGGAGTCTCTCCCTGAGAGGTGGCGCAGGTTGCACGCAAACTGAGCCATGAGTGACGCGCCGAGGCATGCGCTCTCGATGCGCCGGACGGCGCCGACGGTTCGCGGGATGTCGGTCACGATGGCATTGGGTCAGTCAAGAGTCGGCAGCAGGCCAGTCATCTCCGTGAGCTCGTGGGCGACGTCCCGGGCGCTGAGCCACAGGTCGAGCTCGGCGGCGGGAACGGGCCGGGACATGTAGTAGCCCTGTGCTTGATCGCAACCGAGCCGGACAAGCTCGGTGTACGCGGCCTTGGTCTCGACGCCTTCGGCAACCAACCGCAGGCCGAGGCTGTGGGCCAGGCCAATCGTGGAGGCGACCAGTGCTGCAGCGCGGGCGTCGTCGACCATCGGGAAGACGAACGAGCGGTCCAGCTTGAGCTCGTCGAGGGGCAGATCGCGCAGGTAGGAGAGCGAGCTGTACCCGGTGCCGAAGTCGTCGATGGAGATCTGGACACCGCTGCTCCGCAGCCGGGTCAGGATGTTCCGGGCCCGGTCGCGGTCGGCCATCAGGAACTCCTCGGTGATCTCCAGCTGGAGGGCACCCGGCGGGAGGTTACGCACGGTCAGCATGGCTGCGACCTCGTCGGGCAGGCTGATGTCGATCATCGTGCTGCCCGAGAGGTTGACTGCGACCGTGAGAGGTCGACCTTCGGAGTGCCACACCGCGGCCTGGTCCAGGGCGATCTGAAGGACGACCCGGGTCAGGGTCCGCATCAATCCAGATTCTTCGACCAGGGCCAGGAACGCGTCGGGGTAGAGCAGGCCGCGAGTGGGGTGATCCCAGCGCACCAGCGCCTCCACGTTGCGTACCTCACCGGTGTCCAGGTCGATCTTGGGTTGGTAGTGCACCACGAGCTGGTCGGTGGTCAGTGCGGTTCGCAGTTCCTCGACTGTCTTCAGCCGGGTGGTGGCGTCTGTGTCGTCGGCGGTGTTGTAGACGTGCTGGCCGCGGCCGGATGTTTTGGCCTTGTACATGGCGATGTCGGCCGTGCGCAACAAAGAGCTCAGGTCCAGACCGTGGTCGGGGAAGAGCGCGATACCGACGCTGACACTGGTGTGCAGTGTGATGTCCTCCAGGGCGAATGGCTCGGCCAGCGCGGCGCGCAACTTGACCGTCACGTCAATGGCCTCGGTGTGGCCAGCATCCTCGAGCAGGACCGCGAACTCGTCTCCGCCCAGACGCGCCAGCAGGTCCCCGGGCCGCAGGTGCTCACGCAGGCGGGCGCCGACCTGGACCAGCAGCTGGTCTCCGGCGTGGTGGCCCAGGCTGTCGTTGACCTCTTTGAACTTATCCAGGTCGAGCATCAGCAGCGACTGACGGCAACGCTCCGGGTCCGCCAGGCGCGTGTGCCCTTCTACGTGGAGGGCCCGCCGGTTCGGGAGGCCTGTTAAGTCGTCCGTCGCAGAGGCCACGCGGCGGAGGTGCGCCATCCATGCGACCTGGCGGAAGGCGACCTGGGTGCGAGCTGTCGCTGCTACCAACGTCGCCCCCGCAAGAGCGACCGAAAGCGTTGACAAGGGCACCCGGCTGCTCACCAAGAGCACCCCGAGCCCTGCGGCGGTGGCCACCACCGGCACCATCAGTGCCGCCCTGCCGGTCGCTGGGCTCGTCTCGGATACCGCGGCCGGATGAGTTCGTTCCATACCGTCGACCCACAATGCCAACAGGGCAAGTCCGATCGCCCAGGCCGCGGCTAGCGGCGTACCGCGCACATAGGTGTTGGCGTTCACCTGCAGCGCGTAGACCACGTCCGCCGCGGCAAAGACCAGCAGACCCACGAACAGCAGCACCCATCGGCGTCCCAGCCGCCTTCCCCCCAAGGCGCCGATCCCGCCGATAGCGGCCACGAGCAGCAGATCAAAGAGCGGGAAGGAGATCGCAGTCACGGTCGCCAACCACGATGAACCGGTCAGGGCCGAGTCGAGCACCGGGCTCAGCGGGATCGCCAGCACCGCGGCTGCGCCGAGCGACCCCACCGCACAGTCCAGCCAGACCGACGACGCCAGCGTCCGCACGTGGCGGCGCACCGCAACGATCAGCGCGGCCAGCATCAACAGGTAGAACAGTGAATACAGGATGTCGCCGACCGACGGGAACGGAATTGAGCCGGTCGTGGCCTCTACCCAGGCTCTGTAGGAGTCACCAGCGATGTAGGCGGTCATCGCGGTCGCGGCGAGCAGAACCTCCGGGCGCCGAAGTCCGACCCGTCCGACAGCCATCCAGCACACCGCGACGGGTAACAGGTCCGTCAGCCCGAGCGAGACGACAACGGCCGGCTCGAACCAGACTTCACCTGCCGGGCCCCATCCGGCCCAATGCACAGCCAGCCCGACCACGCTGGCGGCCAGGACCAGGACCATCACCCACACCAGTCCGGTATGAATCCGCGCGCGCATCAGCACCTCACCACAAAAGACAGACCCGAGGAAGTCCGGACCAAGTCGCGTTGCCGAGGGCGGACGCTCGAATGATCAACCACAGTCCCCCCTCGAACTCTCACCAATCTATCGATCCGCTGAGTGACATTCCCCTAAAGAGGTGTCCGCCCGATGCCGCGGCCCCAAACTGGGGGAGTCGCGGTAGTCGGAGAAGCTGTCAAGCCCTGGGTTCCGGTCAAAAGGTCGGGTCTCTTCCGTACTCGAAGTCGACTTCGGCCGGCCGCGGGCGAGGGAGAGGCCGACGGCCCTTCACGCTGGACTGTAGATCTTCTACGTTGGGTGCTGTGAACGTTGGAATCTGGGCTGAACGAAGGACAACATCCGCAACACGCAGAGGAGACGCATCATGAACGCCCCCATCACCATCACGCCCATCCATGTCGGTGACCTGACCGCCGAGGGCAGCCCCATGCCCGTCTACGTGCACCTCATCGAACATCCCGATGCGAGAGTGCTCGTCGACACCGGTTTCACGGACATCCACCCTGCGGCCGCCGATCTCGACCCCCGCCCCCACTCTCTCAAGGAGCAGGCATTCGACCTCGAGAGCGTCGACATCGTCGTCAACACGCACCTGCACTTCGACCACTGCGGTGGAAACCACCTCTTCCCCGGCACTCCGATCTACGTCCAGCGCCAGGAACTTGACGATGCCCGCACCGAAGATGACTACACGATCCGAGAATGGGTGGACCCGCCCGGCGTGCATTACGTGCCCGTCGACGGAACACTCGACTTGCTGCCCGGGATCCGCCTGCTCCCGGCGCCGGGCCACACCCGCGGCTCACAGATCGTTGTCGTCGACACGGGGGAGCGTCCGTCAGTCATCGCCGGCGACACCGCGGTGTGGTTCGGCGAACTGGAGAACCCCGAGACCGAAGGCCAGCTGCTGATCCGCTCGTTGCATCCTGAACACGTCTGGATCACTCACGAGCACACGTCCTGGACTGGTGGCTAGCGGACGCTCCGTCTCGACAGCCTCACTGAACGAGGCGACATCAATTGGGAATCGATGTTCCTTGATGGAACAAGCAGCGCACCTCGTCACCGTCGACCGACCACAAGGCACTGCGACGGCTACTGCATCCGGAGAAATCGACCCGATACGACAACAGCACGACCGTGTGCCAATGCGACCCCCGACGTTGCCCGTCGTTTGCCACGGGCCTTTTTTGCGTTGAACACGAATCAGGGACGAACCCGGGCCGTCTGGGGATAGCTGCGCAAAGTCAATCGGGACTAGGGTCTTGCCAGCAGAAGTCGCTGGTCCGCCGACTGTCGCATCACTTCGAACCAACAAGAGCCTTGGGGATGGGCATTCGTATGGAGAAAAGGGGGAGTGACTCAGGTCCTGGTTTCGTGATTGTGGCCTTTGCGGTGATCGGCGTCATGTGGATCGTGTTCGCAAACTCTTACTTCGTGGGAACTGCGTTCATTGCCGTGTCGCTCGGATACCTCATCTACGTGATTGTTCAGGCCCGTCGGGTGCTGAAGGAAACACGGCAACAGCAGAACGGATCGTCATGACCCCACCAGTCAGAATCGCCACCACCGGTGCAACCGGCGTCGTCGGCGGCCTGGTCGCCCGCGACCTCGCCGACCGGGGCGCTACCCAACGTCTCCTGGTGCGCACCCCGGCCAAAGCGCCCCAGCTGCCGAACAGCACCGTGCACCAGTCCAACTACTCCGACCAGGCCGCCTCCACCGCCGCGCTCGCCGGGGTGGACGTGCTGTTCATGGTCTCTGCGTCAGAGAGTGCGAAGCGGGTCGACGAGCACCGTTCGTTCATCGACGCGGCTGCCGCCGCCGGTGTCGGGCACATCGTCTATACGTCGTTTGCCGCCGCCGCACCGGATGCGACTTTCACCCTCGCCCGCGACCATTACGCGACCGAGGAGTACATCAAGGCCTCCGGCATGAACTGGACCTTCCTCCGCGACGGCCTCTACCTGGACTTCATGGAGGCGCTCGTCGGCGACGACGGGGTCATCCGCGGCCCCGCCGGTGACGGCCGCTCGTCGTTCGTCTCCCGCGCGGACGTCGCCCGCACAGGAGTCGCGGTGCTGGTCGACCCGGCCCCGCACGCCGCGCACACCTACGACATCACCGGCCCGGAGGCGCTGAGCCTGACCGAGGTCGCGGCCACCATCAGCCGCATCCGCGGCGAGAACATCACTTTTCTTGACGAGAGCATCGAAGAGGCGTACCGGTCCCGCGCCCGCTACGGGGCCCCCGACTGGCAAGTGGATGCCTGGGTCAGCACCTACACGGCGATCGCGAGCGGCGTGATGGCCCCGGTCAGCGACAGCGTCGAGCAGATCACCGGTATAGCCCCGATGAACCTCGAGACGTATCTGACCACCCACCCTCGTTGACCTGTGCACCCGCGAAAACGGCGTTACCGAAACGGCGAGCAGGCTGGTTCAGGGAATACTTCCGATGTTTCCCGGGCATTCAACCGAGGGACATGAGCCAGTCGTCGATGGCAGCACGTGCAGCGTCCGGCTGTTCCTGCATAAGGAAATGGCCGGCATCTTCGATGACGCTGAATTGGGCCGCCGGCAACGCGGCTGCTGTTTCTTCGGCGGCGTCGATGGGGATGAGACGGTCCGCAGCGCCATGAACGATCGCCGTCGGACACTCGATTGACGGCAGAAGTGAACGTAGATCGGCGCGCTGGACGACTGCCCGCTGCTGGCGGAGGAAGGCATCGGCGCCGACCGGCGTGGTCATGGCGCGCCAGGCGGCCAGCAGAGTCTGGTCGGACTCACGACCCGCTGCAACGACGCCGGCAAAGGCGGCGTCAACGAGTGCATCGAAATGCCCGTCCTCGACGAGTGCGGATTGACGTTCACGTGCCTGCACCTGCTCCAGGCTGTCCGCTCGCGCGGAAGTGCTCACGAGGGCGAGCCCGGCGACACGATCGGGCGCCTGCCGGAACACTTCGAGGGCGACATAGCCACCCATGCTGGTGCCGAGAACAGCGATCTCGCCGACGTTCTCCTGGAGAATCCGTTCGGCCATCGCGGCGATCGTATCGTCGTGGCGGGTATCCGCCAGGGTGACCTGGCCATGCCTCCAGACCGTGTCGATCACCGGCGCATAGGCGAGCGGAGAACACAGCAGTGGAGGTATCAACACGATCTTCATAGCGGTAGCCTCGCACCGAGCGCCGACATTGGTCCGGCGTGTTCGAGTACCTCCGCTTCGGTTTGCACCTCGTCTCAGGAATAGCCGTGCACCTCGACGAGGTAGGTTTCGATGATTCAATGATTCAATGATTCGATGATTCGATGATTCGATGCCGACGCACCATCCGCACCGCGACCGTCTCGCCCAGCGCACTGCGTCGAATCGGACCATGCGGCTCGTAGTCGAGATACCCGTCGCGCGCCAAATCGCTCACGTTTCCGGAAACGGACGAGACGACGACACCCAGCTCGGCAGTAATCTCATTCGTGGTGATACCGCCACCAGACCACTCGCGCGCCTTTCAAATGACCCTCAGATAGTCCTCGGTCATGGTGCCGCGCGCCGGATTGGTCATCACGCAATTTTGCGGCAGCACAGTGATGCGGAAGGTCTCGGAGGTCGGCCTTCTTGACATCTACAAAAACGTTCATGTAGCATCAACCCACGCAAACAAAAACGTTTTTGGAGATGAGTTCGATGATGAACAAGCGAGTGGGCATCCGAGATGTCGCGGCCGCCGCAGGGGTCTCGGTGACGACCGTCTCCCATTCCCTCAGCGGCGGAGGCGTTCTCCCGGAGTCGACACGCAAGCGCGTGCAGATCGTCGCCCGCGAGCTCGGCTACGCCCCCAACCGATTGGCGAGCGGGCTGCGCAATCAACGCTCGCAGACCATCGGCTTCGTGAGCGACGAAATCGCCACCACCCCTTTCGCAGGGGCCGTCGTCCTTGGCGCGCAGGAAGCGGCAGCGGCGCACGACTGGGTCCTGATGGTGGTGAACTCCAACCTGGACGCAGAGCTCGAGAGCCGCGAGATGCGCGCGCTGATGCAGCACCAGGTTGACGGCATCATCTTCGCGCGGATGTACCACCAGAACGTCGTCGTCCCACCGATGCTCGCCAACATTCCGACCGTCCTCCTCGATGCGGAAAGCGATGACAACCGGTTCGCGTCCGTCGTCCCTGACGAAGAAGCCGCAGCGAGGACAGCGGTGGAGTACCTGGTCCGTGCCGGTCATACCCGCATCGGTTACCTGACCAACCAGGACGACATCCCGGCGACGCGTGGCCGTCTCGAAGGCTACCGCAACAGCATTCGTTCCTACGGCCTGCCTCTCGACGAGTCGCTCATCGTCACAGCGGCACCGTCCGCGGCCGGCGGTCGGGAAGCAGCCCTCTCGCTCCTGGACCGCACCTCACGGCCGACCGCCCTCTTCTGCTTCAACGACCTGATGGCCATGGGCGCCTATCAGGCGGCAGGGATCGCAGGGTTGTCGGTTCCCCGCGAGCTCTCGATTGTCGGCATCGACAACCTCGAACTCATCGCCGGATCGCTGTTCCCCGGCCTGACCACCGTCGCGCTGCCGCACTACGCCATGGGCCAGTGGGCCATCACGCGCCTGCACGCGGAGATCAACGGCGACTCGGCGAACGAACCGAGGCACGTGCGATTGCACTGTCCGCTCGTGGAACGGTTCTCGGTTGCCCCGCCCCTGCCGTGAGGCGAGAGCGGGGCACCCGCACTAACTTCGCTGCCGCTGTAACGGCCGCGTTGATCGGCACTCCCGATAGCACTCAAGAAACCCGTCAGCAAGTCAACACCCACAGAAGGAATCAAGAATGAGACACGCAAAGAAGCGCCTGTTCATTGCCAGTTTAGCCGTGGCATCGCTCACCCTGGGCCTCGCGGCCTGTTCATCGGCGGGCGCATCCAACGGTGATTCGAAGAGCGGTGAGATCACGCTCTGGACGCACAACGCCGGAAACAAGGCCGAACTCGACGCGATCAACGCCGTGGTCAAGGACTACAACGCGAGCCAGACAGCGAACACGGTCAAGGTGCAGGCATTCCCGCAGGCGTCCTACAACGACTCCGTCGTGGCGGCCGCGGCGGCCGGAAAGCTGCCCTGCATCGTCGATATCGACGGCCCGAACGTGCCGAACTGGGCCTGGGCGAAGTACCTGGCCCCCCTCGAGCTTTCCGCAGACCTCTCCAAGAACCTCCCGAGCACCCTTGGGGTCTGGAACGGCGCCACCTATTCCTTCGGCTACTACGACGTCGCCCTGGGCATGTTCGCCCGGAAGTCCGTCCTCGCCGAGGCGGGCATCCGCATCGCGACGACGGATGCCCCGTGGTCGAAGTCCGAACTGGACAGCGCCCTGAAGACGCTCAAGGCCGAGGGCAAGTGGGACAACCCGCTGGACCTGGGGACGGCCGGCAGCGGGGAATGGCTGCCGTATGCATACTCGCCGTTCCTTCAGTCTTTCGGTGGCGACCTCGTCGACCGGTCGGACTTCCAGAGTGCTGACGGCGTGCTGAACGGGGACAAGGCCGTCGCATGGGGCAACTGGTTCCAGGGTCTGGTCAAGGACGGCTACGTCGCAGCAAAGAGCGGCAAGGACTCGACCATCGACTTCCAGAATGGCAAGAGCGCGATCCTCTACACCGGAAGCTGGGCCGCGGACAGCACTCGCGCCCTTCTGGGTGACGACCTCGCCATCATGCCGACCGTCGACCTCGGGACCGGCCCGAAGATCGGCGGCGGTTCCTGGCAGTGGGGCGTAACGACAGGCTGCACGAACAAGGCAGCGGCCATGGACTACCTGTCCTTCTCTCTGCAGCCGAAGTACGTCGCGGCCGTCGCGAAGGCGACCGGCACCATCCCGGCGACCGAGGCCGCAGCGGCACTCATCCCCGGGTACGAGGTCGGCGGCCAGCTGGCCGCGTTCCGCGACTACTCACAGAAGTTCGCCGTTCTCCGCCCGGAGACTCCGGCCTACCCGTTCATCGCGACCGAATTCGCCAAGGCGACCCAGGACATCATCAGCGGGGGCGACGTGAAGAAGTCTCTCGACGATGCCACGAAGGCCATCGACGCCAACATCAAGTCCAACGGCGGCTACACGCAGAAGTAGCTGTCCGGGGTGCGCTCCCACTGGGGGCGCACCCCGCCCAGCAACGGGAGGAAGTCATGACGTCAACCCACGCGCCCACAGCGGCGCTCACCCCCGGTGCGGCCACGGCCGCGCCCGCCAGCACCCGGGTCGCAGCCCGCCGTGCCGCGGCGACATCCGTCGCCCCGAAGTACCAGCGACGGCCCCGCACGATATCGCAACGCCGGGAGGAACGTTCCGGCTTCGCCATGCTCGCACCGGCCGTGCTCCTGCTCCTGCTGTTCATCGCCGTGCCGGCCGTGCTCGCGTTCGGCCTCGCCTTCACTAATGCCCGGCTCATTTCGCCGTACCCGGCGTCCTTTGTCGGACTCGACAACTTCACCCGACTGCTCGGCGACGACACGTTCTACCGGGCGCTGTTGAATGTCGGCTATTTCGCCCTCGTCGTGGTGCCGCTCCAGGCGGGACTTGCTCTCGTGATGGCGATCCTGCTCAACACCCAGACCCGGGGCACGGCCTTCTTCCGCACCGTGTACTTCCTGCCGGTCGTGACGTCGATGGTGGTCGTGTCGCTGCTCTGGATGTTCATGTACCGCCAGGACGGTTTGATCAACGTCCTGATCTCGAACATCACCTTCGGGCAGGTGACCGGGCCCGACTGGCTGAACAACCCGGCGACGTCGATGCCCGCGATCATCCTGATGTCCGTCTGGCAGGGCGTGGGCTTCCACATGATCATCTGGCTTTCCGGGCTGCAGACCATCTCCGGCGAGCTCTACGAAGCGGCCGACATCGACGGGGTCTCCCGCTGGCAACGCTTCCGCTACATCACCTGGCCGGGACTGCGCGCCACACGCAGCCTCGTGCTGGTCACCATCACCATCGGAGCGCTGAGCCTCTTCACCCAGGTCAGCGTAATGACCCAGGGCGGTCCGCTCGACTCGACGACGACCGTCGTCTACGAAGCCGTCCGGGCCGGGTACGAACAACAGGAAACGTCATACGCGTCCGCCATCTCGCTCGTGTTCTTCGCGATCGTGCTCGTCATCGCGGCCGTGCAACGCTTCCTCACCAGAGAGAAGGCCTGACATGGCTATCGACGTCCAGAATGCACCCGCGTTCGTGCCGCCCACGGCATCGCGTACCCCTCGATCCCGACTGTCGAGGATCGGGCTGCCCGGCCTGATCGGAAAGGTCGCACTCGCTGTGATGTTCTCCTTCCCGATCCTCTTCATGTTCGTCTCTTCGCTCAAACCCGACCAGCAGATCTTCGGCGATCTCTCCGGGGTTGCGGCCTTCCTGCCCGTCGGCAACATTTCGATGGACAACTACGCCGCCGTCTTCGACCGGGTACCGGCCGCACGCTTTCTGGTCAACTCGATCGGTGTCTCTGTGATCACGGTGGGGCTCGGCGTGCTGGTGAACAGCCTCGCCGCGTTCGCGCTGTCCCGGATGCGGGTGCGCGGCAAGGGAATCATCCTCACCCTGATCATCGCGACACTCATCATCCCGTTCGAAACCCTCGCCCTGCCCCTGGTCTGGTGGGTGAACCAGCTGCCCTCGTTCGTGGTCGACGGCTTCAACCTGAGCTTCAGCAAGGGGTGGCTCGACACCTACCAGGTGCAGATCATCCCGTTCATCGCCAACGCGTTCTCGATCTACCTGTTCCACCAGTACTTCGAGTCGATCCCTCGGGAACTCGACGAGGCGGCCAGGATGGACGGCGCAGGCTGGTTCCGGATCTATCGCAAGATCATCATGCCGCTCTCCGGCCCGGCAATCGCCACGGTCGCGATCCTGACATTCCTGCCGGCCTGGAACTCCTACTTGTGGCCCCTCATGGTCGTGCAGACCGAGGAACTCAGGCCGGTCATGGTCGGCGTACAGTACTTCTTCCAGCTCAACGTGTCGTGGGGCGAGGTCATGGCCTACGCCTCCCTGATCACACTGCCGGTTGTCGCGCTGTTCATCGCCTTCCAGCGCTCCTTCATCAGCAGCATCGCGTCGAGCGGCGTGAAGGGATGAGCGCCGAAGCCCAGGTCGCCCCGCTCCACCGCGAGGAATTCCGGCCAGCCTTCCACTACACAGCCGACCGGAATTGGCTCAACGACCCGAACGGACTCGTCTATTACAAGGGCCTGTACCATCTCTTCTACCAGTACAACCCGCACGGCAATGTCTGGGGGAACATGTCCTGGGGACATGCGTCGTCTCCGGACCTGGCCACCTGGACGGAACAACCGGTCGCGATCGCCGGAGACGCGAACGAGGACATCTTCTCCGGAAGCATCGTCGCCGACCTCGACAACACCAGCGGCTTCGGGACGACCCTGACGCCTCCGCTCGTCGCCATCTACACGAGTGCCTTTACCGACCAGTCGACGTTCTCCGGGCTCCAGGCGCAGTCGCTCGCGTTCAGCCTCGACGACGGCCGGACCTGGACGAAGCACCGTGGCAACCCGGTGCTGAACCGGCACTCGTCCGACTTCCGTGATCCCAAGGTCTTCCGCTACTCCGGGCCGACGGAAAGCTACTGGGTGATGGTCGCCGTCGAGGCCCAGCAACACAAGGTCGTCCTGTACCGTTCGACCGATCTCACGGCCTGGACGTATCTCAGTACCTTCGGGCCGGCGAATGCGGTCGCCGGGGTCTGGGAATGCCCGGACCTGTTCCCGCTCCCTGTCGACGGCGACCCTGCGAACATCAAATGGGTCCTCATCGTGAACCTCAACCCGGGCGGAGTCGCCGGTGGATCCGGCGGTCAGTATTTCGTCGGCAGCTTCGACGGGACCACCTTCGCCTCCGAGACGACCGTGCCTGAGGGCGCCGAGGATGAGAGCAGCAGACTGCGCCGGTACAACTGGCTCGACTGGGGGCGTGACTACTACGCCGCGGTGTCCTTCAGCGGGGTGCCCCACGGCAAGCGCATCATGATCGCCTGGATGAACAATTGGGACTACGGGAACGATATCCCCACCAGTCCGTGGAAGAGTTCAATGTCGCTGCCCCGCGAGGTAGGACTGCGCACCATCGCTGGTGAACCGCGCCTGATCCAGTCGGCCATCGACATCCGCCAGGAGGGCCCGGCACCCTTCACGATGATCGACCAGAGCATCGGACACGGAACTCTCCTGCTCCCGGAACCGGCCTGGGGCGCCATCCTCCGTATCGACGTGACCATCACACCCGGAACCGCCGACGAGATCGGGATGATCGTCCGTGGTGGCGCAGACGAGGGGACGTCCATCGGGTACGACGCCCGGACCGGCTGTCTGGTGGTGAATCGGAAACATTCGGGCGACGTCGGCTTCCACCCGTCATTCCCGTCGACGGAAACCGCTCCCGTGGAGCTCATCGAGGGAAAGATCACACTGCGGATCTACGTCGACCGATCCTCCGTGGAAGTCTTCGCGCACGACGGCCGCGTCACCATCACGGACCAGATCTTCCCGCACTCGGCCAGTCGGGAAGTCTCCCTGTATGCACGAAAGGGAACGGGCACCATCGAGTCCCTCAGCGTCCACAACCTCGGGGAGGCAGGTACTGAGCGAGCCTCCCTCGATAGGGAGACCGCACGTAGCCTCGAAGCATGACAACTTCGTTCACCCTCAACAATGGAGTCGCTGAACCCGACACCCGCCGGATCGACGAGAACCGCTTCGTGATCCCGGAGGCGTGAGCACCATGGCCATCAGCGAAGAGGCACAGAAGAACCACGACGCGCTCTTTCCCGGTCACGTGTCGACCCTGAAGCAGACCGATCCCGAACTCATCGAGTACTTCGACAACTTCGCCTTCGGCGATGTGCTGGCCGAGTCGACCCTGGACACCCGGACGCGTCTCATTCTGCAACTGGGCTCGATGATCGCGTCGCAGGCGCTGGGGGAGTACCGCGTCATGCTCGGGGCGGCGCTCGGAGCCGGCGTCACGCCGGTCGAGGCCAAGGAGGTCGTCTACCACGCGGTGCCCTACGTGGGGATGGCGAAGGTCTTCGACTTCCTCCACGCCACCAACGAGATCCTCGTCGAACGCGGCGTCGAGCTCCCGCTCCCCGGGCAGTCGACGACGACCCGGGACACCCGCGCCGAGAAGGGCCTCGCCATTCAGAAGGAGATCATCGGGGCCGACCGGATCGACGCGATGTACGCCAGCGCGCCCGCCGACCAGCTGCACATCCAGCGCTTCCTCTCCGAGAACTGCTTCGGCGACCATTACACGCGCACCGGCCTTGATGCGCCGCTGCGCGAGCTGCTCACCTTCGCGATGCTCGTCTCCCTCGGCGGATGCGAGCCGCAGGTCGGCGGGCACGTCGCGGCGAACGTCGCGGGCGGCAATACCCGGGCGATCCTTGTCGACGTGCTGACGAAGCTGCTGCCCTACATCGGCTACCCGCGCACCCTCAACGGGCTGCGCATCGTCAACGAAGTGACACAACCGTGAACACTCGGGCCGGTGCCTCAGAGGAAAGGAACGAACTGTGAGTGACTGGACGGCGACGGAGCTGGACCGCATCGGAAACGCCGGGGAACTACGCGTGGCCGGACTGCGCGCCGACGGAACCCTGCGGAAGCTCGTGACGATCTGGCAGGTGCGGGTCGGCGACGACATCTTAATCCGCTCGGTCAACGGCCCCGACGCGGCCTGGTTCCGCGGGACGCAGGTGCTCGGGCAGGGCCGCGTCGAATCGGGAGGCGTGAGCAAGGACGTCACCTTCGAGCGCAGTAGCGATCACGACCCCGAGATCGACGCGGCCTATCGCGCCAAGTACGGCAGCGGCAGCGCCGTACGCGCGATCACGTCCGACCTCGCCGCCAGCACTACCCTCCGGGTCAACCCGCGGTAGGGCACGATGACGTGAGGGGTACTGACAAGACGGGTTCTGACAGGGTCTCCCTCACGCTCCCGGAGCGATGTCTACTTGAAGGACGCACGAAGACGTGGGCTGGTCGCCGCGTCTGAGTCTGTGCACGGAAGAAGGTCCACCCTGTGTCACCACTGATTTGGGAGAGACTTCTATGAAGGCAACATTCATGTACGGCGCCGGCGACGTCCGCGTCGAGACCGTCCCCGACCCCGTCATCCAGCAGCCGACCGACGCCATCGTGCGCACGGTCCTGGCCTGCGTCTGCGGTTCGGACCTGCACCCCTACCACTCGCTGCCCGCCTCCGGGCAGGGCCTCTCGATGGGTCACGAGCTCATCGGCATCGTAGAGGAGATCGGCTCCGCGGTGACGAATGTCGCCAAGGGCGACTTCGTCATCGTCCCCTTCGCCTTCCAGGACAACACCTGCGTCTTCTGCCGGGAGGGCTTCCAGACATCGTGCGTCCACGGTGGCTGGTACGGCACCCCGGCCGCGGCCGGCCTGCAGGCCGAGCTCGCGCGCATCCCGCAGGCAAATGGGTCGCTCGTCGTCATCCCCGGCGGGCTGGCCGGTGTCGATGAATCGCTGCTTGCCTCGCTCCTCACCCTGTCCGATGTCTACCTCACCGGCTATCACGCCGCCCACATGGGCAAGGTCCAGGCCGGCAAAACCGTCACGGTGATCGGCGACGGCGCGGTCGGGCTCTCGGCCGTGCTCGCGTCCAAGCAGCTGGGCGCCGAGCGCATCATCCTGATGGGCCGCCACGAAGTGCGCACCAACCTCGGTGTCGAGTTCGGGGCCACGGATGTGGTCGCCGAGCGTGGTGCCGAGGGCATCGCCCGGGTGATGGAACTGACCGGTGGAGAAGGTTCGCACATCGTCATCGAGGCCGTCGGACACCTGCCCGCCTATGAGCAGGCTTACGGCATCGTCCGCCCCGGCGGCGTGATCTCCCGGGTCGGGGTGCCGCAGTACGAGGACGCCCCGATCGGGTTCGGCTCGCTGTTCGGCAAGAACGCCACTCTCACCGGTGGCCCTGCTCCCGTACGCGCCTATCTGGACGCCGCACTGCCCCAGGTCCTCGCCGGAACCATCAACCCGGGCAAGGTCTTCGACCGCACCGTGCGTCTGGACGATGTCGCCTCGGGTTACCAGGCCATGAACGACCGCACGGCGCTCAAGGTCCTCGTCACGCCGTAGGAATCCGCTCAGAAGCAGGCTGCCGAACCGGGCACAACAATCAAGGAGAACCAATGCAGATCGAACCGATTAAGCCCACCCTCAAGAATTCGGCCGCGCAGTTCGCCGGCGATGTCTGGGTCGACTTCGTCGCCACGCCCCACACGGATGACCAGAGAATGACGGTCGCCATCGTACGATTCGCCCCGGGCGCCCGCACCGCCTGGCACTCCCACGCCCGGGGCCAGTACCTCCGTGTCACCCAGGGAGTCGCCCGTTTCGGCGGACGCGACGGCAGCATCATCGAGGTCCACCCCGGTGAGACGGTATACGCGGCTCCCGGCGAGGAGCATTTCCACGCCGCAGCCGAGGGCAACTTCATGGAGCACATCGCGATGCTCGAGTCCGGCGATGACCCCGCGAACACGACCGTCTGGCTCGAGCACGTGACCGAGGACGAGTACCGCGGCAGGTGAGCCGGCCGGGCTTTCCCATCTAGAAAGGAAACGCTCCTGAGGATTCTCGGGAGCGTTTCCGTGTTTCACGGGGTCTCCATCCGCCGTCGCGTCGTGACAGGTACTGCCAATACCCGGAACGATGGCCACTGCCACAACGTTGAGGCTCACGATTGACTGAAATCGTGACCACAACAACAACCGACTCCGCCGTGAACACGAGCGGCCCGACGCCGCACCGCACGGCGATTCTCGCCATCATTCTGATCAGCTACTTCATGATCCTGCTCGACAATTCGATCATTTTCACGGGACTGCCCTCCATCCAGCGGGCCATGGGCTTCAGCGCGTCTGGTCTCGCCTGGGTCCAGGACGCCTACACACTCACCTTCGGCGGACTTCTCCTTCTGGGAGCGAGAGCCGGAGACATCCTCGGCCGCCGCCGCGTGTTCATCATCGGCCTCGTCATCTTCAGCATCGCTTCCCTCCTCGTCGGGGCCGCCTCCACCGGCGAGTGGATGATCGCCGCCCGCGCCCTCCAGGGAGTCGGCGCCGCCATCGTCGCTCCCGCGTCATTGTCCTTGCTCACCGCCACGTTCCCCGCCGGCCATGAACGCAATCGGGCGGTCGCTCTCTACTCAGCCACCGCAGGAATCGGGGCGAGCGTGGGGATGGTCATCGGAGGAGTTCTCGCCGACCTCGTCTCCTGGCGAGCCGGCTTCTTCATCAATATCCCCATCGGCGCCGTCATGATCGTCCTCGCCTCCCGGTACCTGATCGAACAGCCGCGGCGCCGCGGCACATTCGACGTCATCGGTGCCATCTCCTCCACCGTCGGCATCGGTGCGATCATCTTCGGCATCATCACCTCGTCCGAGGTCGGTTGGGGCTCACCGGTGACGATCGCGAGCCTCGCCGTCGGCGTGTTGCTCCTGGTCCTCCTCATCGTGAACGAGGCTCGGGCGGAGCAACCAGTGATGCCCCTGCGCCTGTTCGCGAGCCGGCATCGTTCCGGTGCTTACGCCATCCGCTTCCTGTATCTGGGCGCCATGATGGGGTTCTTCTTCTTCATAACCCAGTTTCTGCAGGACGCACTCGGCTGGAACCCGCTCGAAGCGGGCCTGGGATTCCTTCCGATGACGGTCGTCAACTTCGTCGTGGCCATGTCGGTCACGAGGCTCAGCCGCCGGATGCCGACGATTCTGATGCTCACCCTCGGTTTGCTCGTCACCGCGCTCGGTATGGCCTGGCTGAGCCAGGTCACCATCGACACCAACTACGCTCTCGGCGTGGGCCTGCCCATGCTGCTGATCGGTCTCGGACAGGGCCTGACGTTTGCGCCGCTGACTGGTTACGGGATCTCGGGTGTCACCGGCGAGGACGCCGGTGCCGCGTCGGGCCTATTGAACACGGCGCATCAGCTCGGCAGCTCCGTCGGGCTCGCGCTCCTCGTCGCCGTGGGCGTGAGTGCAACCGCGTCGACCTCGGAAGCGGCCGCCGTGGTCGCGCGCGTCAATTCTGCGCTTGTCGGAGCCAGCGGCCTGCTCATTCTCGCCCTGGTGGTCGCGATCCTCGTGATCCTGCCCGCAGAACCGCGCCGACGCCGGCTGTCCCCGGACGGTGCTGGTCTCACCGCACACGCCGGCATTGAGTAGCGCCTCGCTGGGTGAGAAGAACAAAGGGCGCTGCGCCGGAAATTGGTAACGTCGAATCATGGCACTCATAGAGCTGGCCCGGGGAGACATCACCGTGATCGCGACGGACGCCATCGTCAACGCCGCGAACCACACGCTGCTCGGTGGCGGGGGAGTGGACGGAGCGATCCACCGGGCAGGCGGTCCGGCGATTTTCAGTGCTCACGCGATCGACGCGTTCCGGCTGGCCCTGGCCCGGCTGGGCTGAGACTCGGATGGTACGAGCGCCCGCCGCCAGCTATAATTTCCCTGTACGTGACACGATCTGAGGAGGTGAACCCGATGCACACACTGTCCACTCCGGGCGCTCCTTTCGAGTTCACGATCGCGCGACTGACGTAGCCGTCGCGGGGAGCGCTTCACGCACTCTCAGAAAGCTACGACTATGAATCAACACCATGTGCACAACGCGGCGACGCCATCGAATGACGTTTCCCGACACCCCTCCCGCACCGCCCTGGTCCTCGGTGGCGGCGGATCGACCGGAAACGCGTGGCTGATCGGGGTCATCGCCGGTCTGTATGACGCCGGTCTCGACGTGACCGACGCGGATCTGATCATCGGGACCTCGGCCGGAGCGACCGCTGCGGCTCAGCTCACGGGCGCAAGCCCGGCCGATCTGCTGGCTGACGTTCTGGTCGCCCTGGCGCCGCGCAGCGCGGGACCGGCCGGTTCGGGCGGACGTCGCGCCCAGGGTGGTCCAGTCACCGATCATCTGGAGGGTCGCCGCCGAATCATCGCCGCCGCCGAGGATGCGGCTGACATGCGGCGCAGAACGGGTGCCGTTGCGCTCGACCTCGCCGCAACGTCCGACCCGTCGACGCAATCGCGGTGGCGTGCCACCGTCGCATCTCGCCTGCCCAGCCAGCACTGGCCCGCACGGAGAGTGTTCATCACCGCGGTCAATGCCGACACCGGTGCCCCGGTGGTGTTCGACCGGCACAGCGGGGTCGATCTTGTGGACGCCGTGGCCGCGAGCTGCGCCAGTGGCTTCGCCTACGGTGTCGACGGCGGCCGGTACATCGACGGTGGGTACCGGTCCAACGCCGAGAACGCCGATTTGGCCGCCGGGTACGAGCGGGTCCTGGTGTTGTCACCGTTCGGCGGCCGGGCACTGACACCCGTGGAGTGGGGCCAGCATCTCGCAAGCCAGGTCGACGCGCTGCGCGCCGGCGGCAGCCGGGTGGAAACGATCTTCCCCGAGAGCAGCGCCGACCACTTGTTCGGCGCCAGCGCGATGGATGTCTCGTTGCGCCCGTCTGCTGCCCGAGCCGGATATGACCAAGGCCGTGTCCGTGCGGAGAGGCTTACTGAGTTCTGGCGCTGAACGACGCCGCCCCAGAGCTCAGGAGAGCGACTAGGAGCTCGCTTCCTCGTCGGGGCGGGACGAGGCGGGTTGCTGTGTCCAGGCGGGCGGAGTGTCCGTTCCGGCTTCTTCGTCGGCAGCGGCGTCGGCGGCCGTTTTGTGGATATTCCCGGCGGCGTGGTGGACCGGTGCGTAGATGACGTAGAGGTTCATGGGTCCGTCACCGATATTGGTGACGTTGTGCCAGGTGCCCGCGGGGACGAGGATGCACCACCCGTCGGAAACGTCCTGCTCGAAATCGAGGTTGTCTTTCTCCGGCCCCATCTGTGCCCTCCCGGCGCCCGCATCGAGGCGCAGGAACTGGTCGGTGTCGGGGTGCATTTCTAGTCCGATGGATTCTCCGGCAGGGATGCACATCAGGGTGACCTGCAAATACTTTCCACTCCAGGCCACGGTTCGATAGTTCGTGTTCTCGGTGGTGGCGGTTTCCAGGTCGAAAGAGTCGGGGTTGGGGCCAATGTCGCTGCGAGTCATGGTGGAGGTACCTTCTTCTCGGGTCGGGGGCTTACCTCCAGTCTCGTTCAATCGGCCCTGGTCGGCTACCGCCCAGGGTCCCTGCGACGTCGATGCCCGTGAGTAGGCTGGATCATGGCATCGTGTACCGAATCACTCATACACACGTCGCTGGTTGCCCCAGACCCTGGCAGCTCCGTTTTTCTCGCACGTCAAGGGAGCAACAAATGAATCTCTTCGTCATCGTCGCCATCATCGCGGTCGTCTTGCTGGTTGTGGGTGGTTTCGTTCAAGCACTTCAGTTCCTGCTCTGGGTTGGTGCTGTCCTCCTGATCATCGCAATCATCGGGTGGGTCCTTCGCGCAGTGAGGGGAAGTAACCGCTGATTCCGTAGACCGGCCCGGCTCACCTTCCCGGCTCAGCTGAGTCTCGAACGAACCAATCGTCGAGGAGCGCCGAGAACAGGGCCGGGCGCTCGTGCATGAGGGCGTGACCGGCGGCATCCACGACGGCCAGCGTCGCGTGAGGGTAGGACGTGAGTAGTGCGGTCGCATCGGCATGACCGACGATCGAGTCACGCCGTCCCGCGAGGATCAGCGTCGGCGCCGCGAAGACGTGCGCGTCGAGCTCAAGGGGCCATCGGGCGAAAAGCCGTCCCAGTGCGTCCTCGTCAACGAGCGTCTGCCCGGGCAGACGAGAGCCAGGCCGCGCACCGCATCAGGTCGCCGGGCGGCCACCCCGCGAGCCAGATAGGCGCCATAGGAATGGCCCAGCAGCAGCGCGGGGCCGGCGTCCAGGTGGTCGAGGAAGGAGCACAGCGCAGTCACCACATCGGCGTTTCCGGTCAGTCCGACGGCCGTGGAGAATCCCATACCCGGGAGATCGGGATAGATCCGACGAAGTCCCCACCTTTGCGAGGCGGCACCCTCGCCGATTCGGAGAGCGTCTTCGACCGCGGCCTCGATCTAGCGATGATCCACACCTGCGCCATGGAGCGCAACCAGCGGCACGCCCTCGCCATGCGCGACGTAGTGGATGAGGGCATCACCGATCCGGTACTCCACGCCAACACCATAGTGAGCCGTTCCGAAACGCGTCAAGGTCAGAGCCTGGCCTGGGTGAGACCGCCTGGGCGGCCGACACCGGATGCCGGTGAGAGGGTATTCTGCCGGCATGAATCCGAGACTGTATGCGTACCTCAGCTATGCGGATGCGCCGGGAGCCCTCCGCTGGTTCTCCGACCTGGGCTTCACAATTGTCAGTCGGCAGGACGGCGAGGCGGGCCAGGTCGTCCATTCCGAGGTCCGTCTCGGCGACGTGGTGCTGATGATCTCCAGCAATGATGCCGCGTATTCGATATCGCCACTCATCGGACTTTCCACCGGTCGCGGCCTCTACCTGTTCGTCGACGACGTGGACGCCTATTTCGACAGGGCTCTGACGGCCGGTGCAATGTCCGTCTTCGCGCCGGAGGCCACCGAATGGGGAACCCGGCGAGCGCGGGTCCTTGATCCAGAGGGAAACGAGTGGAGTTTCGGTACCTACGAGCCCGGAAGCGCGTGGTGACTTCACAAGATCGGTTGTGACTTCACAAGATTGGTTGCACGACTCGTGTCCCGTGGGTAACATACAATCAAATGGTTGTATTAGAGCTTTCCGAACAGGACGTGAACCGCCTCTTCCGCGCCCTCGCAGACGCGACGAGGCGGGATATCGTGCGCCGCACGCTGGTCACTGACATCTCGGTGTCGCAGTTGGCGGACTCTTACGAGATGTCCTTCGCGGCCGTGCAGAAACACATTGCCGTGCTGGAGGAGGCCCATCTCGTGACGAAGGCAGCGCGTGGCCGTGAGCGGATGGTGCGGGGAAGCCTTGTTCGCATCCGCCAGGCCCAGCGCCTGCTCGACCACTTCGAAGAGCTCTGGCGTTCGCGCATAGAGCGTCTTGACAGCCTGCTCGCTGAAGGCTCTCTGGATTCACCTGACACCTGACCGAAAGGATCATCATGCCCGTCACCTCCGTCGAGAAAGACCTCGACCAGCTCACGATCACGATTGTCGCCGACTTCCCGGTGCCGCTCCGCCGACTCTGGGATGCGTACACGGATCCGCGCCAGATCGAACGGTTCTGGGGCCCGCCGACTTATCCGGCCACGTTCTACCGGCACGACGCTCTGACCGGGGGACGCAGTGTGTATGCGATGACCGGACCGGAGGGCGATACGCACTACGGCTGCTGGGACTGGACCTCCACCGACGCTCCCCACTCGTTTGAAGTGCTTGACCGCTTCTCGGATGCGGCGGGAGTGCCGAACCCCGACCTCCCCACCACCCGAGTGGACTTCGCTTTCGAGGAGACGACCGGTGGCAGCCGCCTGAAGACGACCTCGTACTTCGACTCCCTCGAACAGATGCAGCAGCTCATCGAGATGGGAATGCTCGAAGGTACCCGCCAGGCGATGGCCCAGATCGACCAGGTGCTGGCCGACCTGGCGTCCTTCGCCGCCGACCACCTGGCGGAGGCGCAGATCCTCAGCGACACCCAGGTGCGGGTGGCACGGGTGATCCGCGGCACCGTCGACCAGGTGTGGCGGGCCCACAACGATGCCGCCCTCATGAAGCGGTGGCTTCTCGGACCGGACGGTTGGTCGATGCCCGTCTGTGAGATCGCGACAGCCGTCGGCGACAGCTACCGCTACGAGTGGCAGCAGGACGGCGGCGAGGAGCGATTCGGTTTCACCGGCGAGCTCCTCGAGTCCGTCGAACCGCACCGTGCGGTCACGACCGAGGCGATGATCGGGATGGACTTCCCGGCAACGCTCAACGAGCTGACCCTCACGGAGGTCGAGGGCGGAACCCTGCTCTCCCTCGTCATCACCTACGCCAATGCAGAGCAACGCGACGCGGTGCTTGCCACCGGCATGACCGGCGGAATGGAGACCAGCTACAAGCGTCTCGAGGGGCTGTTGCAGCCGACGCTGGCGTAGCTCCGGCCGCATCAGCCTCGTGCGTCTCCCGTGCACGAGGTTGGTAACGTCGGATCATGGCACTCATCGAGCTGGTCCGAGGCGACATCACGGCGCTGCCCGCGGACGCGATCGTCAATGCCGCGAACCACACGCTGCTCGGGGGCGGGGGAGTGGACGGAGCGATCCACCGGGCCGGCGGCCCGACCATCCTCGCGGAATGTCGCCGGTTGCGTTCCACGACACTGCCGGACGGGCTGCCGACCGGTGCCGCCGTTGCGACCACGGCGGGGCTCCTCCCCGCCCGGTGGGTCATCCACACCGTCGGACCGATCTGGGCGAAGACCCTCGACCAAGCAGACCTGCTCGCCTCCTGTTACGTCGAGTCGCTGCGGGTCGCCGATGAACTCGGTGCCCGCCGCGTGACCTGTCCCGCGGTGAGCGCCGGCGTCTACGGCTGGCCGATGGAGGATGCGGCGCGTATCGCCATCGAGACGGTGGCAGCGAGCTCGACGGCCGTGGATGTCGTGACGTTCGTACTGTTCAACGCTCACGCGATCGACGCGTTCCGGTCGGCCCTGTCCCGGCTGAGATGAGACAGCGACAGGCCGAAAGCCAGACGGCACCTCATACTGGCCTCGCCCGACTAGTATCACTGGCGTGATCGAGATCAGGGTCGCGCTCCCGGGTGAGGTCGGAGCGCTTGAAGCGTTGCAGATGCGGGCCTCGCTGGCCAATCCGGGGGACAGGGATGACATCCTCGCCCACCCGGATGCGGTGAACATTCCCCTCGAGCAATTCACCAACGGGTGGGTTTTCGCCGCGGTGGACAACGACCAGGCCATTGGGTTCGCCCCAGTCTTTCCCCGCGCGGACGGAGACTGGGAACTCGACGGCCTGTTCGTCGAACCCACGGTCTGGCGGTCGGGCGTGGGAAGGAAACTTGTCGAATATGCGGCGACCTACACGGCGACAGCCGGCTCATCGGCACTCCATGTCGTCGGGAACCCGCACGCCGAAGCGTTCTACCAGGCGTGCGGGTTCACCACCGTCGGTGCCGGTGAAACGCGATTCGGGCCGTCGATTCTCATGACGCTCGTCGTGTAGATCCCGGCACGCCGACCTCGGTGGGGTTGCCGACGCGGGCCGCCGACTCCCTAGGCTGTACGCATGGCCACAGTCATCCTCGTGCGGCACGGCCGCACCACCGCGAATGCCGGCGGACTCCTGGCTGGTCGATCTCTCGGGGTCGGCCTCGACACGCTTGGGCGCGCTCAGGCCATAGTCGCTGGGGAGCGGCTCGCCGTCGTGCCGCTGGTCGGCGTGGTCTCGAGCCCGCTGCAGCGTTGCCGCGAGACCTCCCAGCTGATCCTCGGCCTCCAGGTCGGCACGCCCGCGACTCCCGTGGACGAGGACATCACCGAGTGCGACTACGGCGACTGGCAGGGCCGCACCCTGATGGACCTCGCTCTAGAGCCCCTCTGGCCGGTGGTGCAGGCGCACCCCTCCGCGGTCATCTTTCCGGGCGGCGAATCGATGGCCGCCATGCAGGCGCGGTCGGTCGCGGCCATCCGCCGCCACGATGCGATCTTCGAGGCCGAGCATGGTCCGGGCGCGGTGTGGGTCGCGGTGAGCCACGGTGACATCATCAAGTCCGTGCTCGCCGACGCACTCGGGATGCACCTGGACCTGTTCCAGCGGATCAACGTCGGACCGGCATCCGTCTCGATCGTGCGCTACGGGCCCCAGCGTCCGAGTGTCCACGCGATCAACACCGACGCCGGCGACCTGTCCTGGCTTGCGGCGGCCGGTCCGGTGTCCGATGCGCCGATCGGCGGTGGGGCCGGCACTCAGCGGCCACGGGAATCCGGAGCCTAAAATATCCCCATGCCTACAATCCTGCATGAGTTCGACTGGCCGGACCGGGTCGTCGTCGGTACAGTCGGCCAACCAGGGTCGCGCACGTTCTATCTGCAGGTGCGGAGTGGAACTCAGATCGTCAGCATCGCCCTGGAGAAGCAGCAGTCCGCGCTCCTCGCCGACAGCATCGACGAGATCCTCGACCAGTTGATGTCCACAGAGGGCAACCCGTTCAGCGTCCCCATGACGACGCCGGTGGAGCTCGTCGACAACGAACCGCTCGAGCAACCCGTCGAGGAGGACTTCCGCACCGGCACCATGACGCTCGGCTGGGACCCCTCGACCGTACAGATCGTGATCGAGGCATTCCCGATCGTGGTGGTCGACGAGGAGGACCTCGGAGACGACCCCCTCGCCGTCGTCGATGCTGCAACGGTCGACCCCGAACAGATGTTGCTGTTGCGGATTCCGGTCGGCACGGCCAGGGCCTTCGCAAAGCGCACCCACGAAGTCGTCGGCGCCGGGCGCCCCCTCTGCCCGCTCTGTGGTGACCCCATCGACCCGGACGGGCACGACTGCGTGCTGCGCGACGAGGCCTGATGACGCCGGGCTCCGGCGAGCTCGACCCAAGTGGGCTTGAGCGCGATGAACTTGAGCGCGATGGGCTCAAGCACGGTGGCCTCGAGCACGGTGAGCTCGAGCTTAGGGGCCGGATCACGACGGCGTCGAACGCGACGTTCCTCGGCGGCATCGGCGGTGTCCCGGTGGTCTACAAGCCCGTCGCCGGCGAGCATCCGCTCTGGGACTTTCCCGACGGGACCCTCGCAAACCGGGAGGTTGCGGCATACCGCGTCTCTGAGGCCTTCGGGTGGAACGTCGTGCCCCGGACCTGGCTGCGTGACGGTCCAATGGGCCCGGGGATGGTGCAGTTGTGGCAGGACGCGGATCCCGAGCAGGACGCCGTCGACCTGGTGCCCTGGGAAGTCGGGCCGGGCGAGGGCTGGCGCCGGGTCTTCGACGGCCGAGACGAGCAGGACCGGGCGGTCACGCTCATCCACGAAGACTCAGTCGCTCTGCGCCGGATGGCCGTTTTCGACATCGTCGTGAACAATGCCGACCGCAAGGGAAACCACATTCTCGCCATGCCGGGCGGCCACCGGCACGGAGTGGACCACGGGCTCACGTTCCATGTCGAGCACAAGCTGCGCACCGTGTTGTGGGGCTGGCTGGGCGATGAGCTCACCACTGACGAGCTCGACGGGATCGAACGCGTGAGCTCCGGCCTTGCCGGTGCGCTCGGCGACACTCTCGCTGAGCTGCTCACCGCCGCCGAGATCGCAGCCCTGGTCGACCGCTGTGACCGGTTGCGGTCCGTCGGCCGGTTCCCCGCACCGCGCGGCCAGATGCCCGCCGTCCCGTGGCCACTGTTCTGACGCCCGGCCCTCACCAATTCGACGGAGTTTTTCGGTTTCTTGCGCGTGAGAGCGCGATCTAAGCGCTTTCCGGGCAAAATCTCCGTCGAATTGGTTGGGATGGTCCGCTGCGGCTGACCGTGGACCTCGCCGCGTACGATCAGGGGATGCCCCCGCGTTCGCCCCTGCCGCAACGTCACGGTCTCGACGCCGCCTGGGTCTGCACCCCGGAGCGCGACCCATCCCGGCCGCAGCCGTGGTCGACCATGGGCGCCTGGCTGGCCGAACGCTTGGCCGAGTTCGTCGACGTGACCGGGTTCCTGGTCGGGGAGCGCTTCGCCTACGAAACGGGCACGCCCGTCGTGAGCAGCGACCCCTACCGGCCGCACACCTTCGTCTGGTTTCATCGTGATCTCGCCGCGGAGGCGGTGGTACCGGGGACCATTCACGTGATCCACCGCGACGAACGGCTCGTCGTGATCGACAAACCCGCGTTCCTCTCCACGATTCCGCGCGGCCGGCACGTCGTACAGAGCGTCGTGGTGCGTCTGCGCGCCGAGCTGGGGCTGCCCGAGCTCTCGCCTCTGTACCGGCTCGACCGAGTGACCTCCGGGGTCCTGGTGCTCGCGACCGAACGGCGCTGGCGCGGGGCGTACCAGTCGATGTTCCAGCGCGGCGAGGTCGCCAAGACCTACCGCGCCTTGGCCCCGGCCCGACCGGAGCTTGAGCTCCCCGTGACCGTCCGCAACCATCTCAGCACTCGCCGCGGGCAGTGGCAGGCCGAGGTCGTGCCCGACGCCCCGGTCAATGCCGAGTCGCTGATCGAGCTGGAGACCTCGCTCGGCAGTGCGGCCGTCTACCGGCTGACGCCAAGCACGGGACGCACCCACCAGCTGCGCATGCACATGCTGGGCCTCGGAATCCCGATCATCGACGACCCGGTGTACCCCGTGGTCCGGGATGTCGCCATCGACGACTTCTCCCGGCCGCTGCAGCTCCTGGCGAGCGCGGTGAGCTTCACCGACCCGATTGACGGGCATCCGCGCCACTTCGACAGCGTGCACACCCTGCCGCTTCTCCCGGAGACGGGCGCCTCGGAGACGGCCGCCTCGGAGACAGCCGCCTCGGAGTGAGCGGGCGAGTCAGCCGAGGGTCTTCTTCATCTTGATCGACGTCGTCTCGTAGTCCATCGTCTCGTAGAGCCGTCGGGCCACCGTGTTGAAGCCGAAGACGCTCAGGCCGAGGGTGCGGGCGCCGTGGGACTTCGCGAACTGTTCCGCGAGCAGCATGGTCTCTCGGCCGAGGCCCTTGCCGCGTTCGTCCTCGTTGATCGAGATGTCCCAGACCCACCAGTCCGACTCGCCCTCACCCTGGGCGCGGCCGATCCAGAGGTAGCCGACCGGGCGCCCCGGGCCGTCGTGCACGTCGAACACGTACTGACCGGATGCCGGTTGTCCGCCGGGAAAGGAGGTGCCGAGACTCCGCGTCGCCAGGCGATGAGCATCGGCGGGGGAGCGGCCCATGCTGATCAGGTCTGACGCGTACTCCTCCGCGCTGCGGCGAAGCCATTTCGGAAGTCGTTTGGGGGACAGGGGTTCCAGGGTGACGGGCACGTGCCGAGCCTAACTCTCGCCAGGTGCCCACCCACACCGTTTGCGCTGGGTCTAGGTCGCGAGGAAGGCGAGGATGTCCTGGTCGAGCGCTGCCTGGTAGGCGCCGGAGATGCCGTGCGGCGCCCCCGGATACACCTTGAGAGTGCCGTGCTCGACGAGCTCGATCGATTTCAACGCCGCATCCTTGATGGGAACGATCTGGTCGTCGTCTCCGTGCGCGATGAAGATCGGCACCTCGAGCGCCGTGAGGTCGGCGGTGAAGTCGGTCTCCGAGAACGCCTTGACGCAGTCGTAGGCCGCTGCGAGGTTCACCAGCATGCCCTGGCGCCAGAATTCGCGCTTGGCGCCCTCCGAGACGTCGCTCCCGGGCCGGTTCGCTCCGAAGAACGCTTCCGTGAGATCGATGTAGAACTGGGAAGAATCGTTCAGGACACCCGCACGGATGCCGTCGAACACCTCGATCGGAAGACCGTCCGGGTTGTTCTCGGTCTGCAGCATGAGCGGCGGCACCGCCCCGGCGGTGATCACCTTGGTCACCCGGCCGGCCCCGTGCTGCGCCGCATAGCGCACCACTTCGCCGCCGCCGGTGGAGTGACCGATCACGGCGAGGTCGTTCAGGTCGAGCGACTCGACGAGTTCGGCGAGGTCGCGGGCATACGTGTCCATATCGTTTCCGGAATACGTCTTCGCTGAGCGACCGTGCCCACGACGGTCGTGTGCGATGGCACGGTAGCCGCTGTCGGCGAGCAATCTCACCTCGACCTGCCAGGCGTCGGACGAGAGAGGCCAGCCGTGGCTGAGGATGACCGGCTTGCCGGTGCCCTGGTCGGTGTAGTAGATCTCGGTTCCGTCGGATGTGGTGAAGTACGGCACGGGGGATCTCCTTCAAGGAATCGTCGGAATGAAAATGACAGGATAGCCCGGCCTCGTTCGTCCCGCCCGGGCAGGTATGCTGCGAGTGCGTTCGGCGTTAACGAGGACACCCAGGGAGAAATTCATGAACAAGTACGTTGTCACCAACCCCGCAACGGGGACGAGCGGCCCCAGCTTCGCGCTGGCGACCGACGACGAGGTTGCGGAAGCGATCGCCGCGGCGGACCGCGCCCACACCGAGTTCTCGCGCCGCACATCCGTCGCCGAGCGGGCGGCACTCATGCAGCGCGTCGCCGACCTGCACACCGAGCGTCGCGAGCACCTGGCCGAGCTCATCGTGCGCGAAATGGGTAAGCCCGTCGAGCAGGCGCTCGGCGAGGTCGACTTCTCCGCCGACATCTACTCCTACTACGCGACCCACGGTGAGGCGTTCCTCGCCGACGAACCGATCGAACTGCTCGGCGGCGAGGGCTCGGCGTTCATGCGCAGCGCGTCCCTCGGGGTGCTCCTCGGCATCATGCCGTGGAACTTCCCCTACTACCAGGTCGCCCGGTTCGCCGGCCCGAACCTGGTGCTCGGCAACACCATCCTGCTCAAGCACGCCTCGCAGTGCCCCGAATCCGCCGCCGCCATCGAAGAGATCTTCGCGGATGCAGGGTTCCCCGCGGGCGCATACCGGAACCTTTACGCGTCCAACGCCCAGATCTCCGACATCATCGCCGACCCCCGGGTGCACGGTGTGTCCCTGACCGGGTCAGAGGGTGCCGGGGCGGCCGTGGCCGAGGTCGCCGGCCGCAACCTGAAGAAGGTCGTGCTCGAACTGGGCGGATCGGACCCGTTCATCCTGCTCAGCACGGACGACCTCGAGGAGGCCGTCGACGCCGCCGTCGCCGCCCGCCTGGATAACTCGGGCCAGTCCTGCAACGCCGCCAAGCGCTTCATCGTCATCGACGGACTCTTCGACGCGTTCGTGGAGAGCTTCACCGCGAAGATGACCGGCAATGTCCCCGCCGACCCGACCTCGTCGGAAACGACTCTCGGACCGCTCTCTTCCCTCGGGGCGGCAGAGAACCTCGAGGAGCAGCTCGGACGCGCCGAGGCCCAGGGTGCAACCGTCGTGGCCCGCGGCATCCGCACCGGTGCGTTCTTCTCTCCGACCGTGTTGACCGGGGTCTCCCCGGACAGTGATGCCTACCGCGAAGAGTTCTTCGGCCCGGTCGCATCGATCTACCGCGTGCAGGACGAGAACGAGGCGGTGCAGGTCGCCAACGACATCCCGTACGGCCTGGGCTCGTACCTCTTCACGACCGACCCTGATCAGGCACTGCGTGTCGCCGACCAGATCGAGGCCGGCATGGTGTTCATCAACGGCTCGCTCCTCGACAGCCCGGAACTGCCCTTCGGCGGCGTGAAGCGCTCCGGCTTCGGACGTGAGATGGGACGCTTCGGCATCGCTGAGTTCGCCAACCGCAAGCTCATCCGCATCCTGAAGTAGTCGCTCGCGCCTCGGCCGGGTCCCGATCGGACCCGGCCGACACCGCGTCAGCCAGTCATCCAGTCATCCAGTCAGGCAGTCACCTCAACGAGCGCCCTGCAACAGACCGGGGAACGCTGCCAGAATGCTCGTGACGACGCCATCGTCGTCGTTCGACGGGGCGAGGTGTCGGGCGCGGGCACGGATGCTCGGGTGCGCGTTGGCCATCGCGTATGACTCTCCGGCGGCGTCGAGCATTTCGGCGTCGTTGAGGTAGTCGCCGAAGGCCATGGTCTGCTCCTTGCTGATACCGAGTTCGTGCTGGAGGCGCATCAGCGCCCGCCCCTTGTTGACCCCTGGACGCATCACGTCGACCCAGTGTTCGCCCGAGACGACGACGTCGGCCTCGAGACCGAGGCCGCGCAGGGCCGGTCCGGTCCGGTCCTCCGCTGAGGCGAAGTCGTAGATGGCCAGTTTCACCACCGTGTCATCAGAGGACGCGGCGAGCACATCATCGACGACCGCCAGGGCCTCGTAGTACGGCTTGACCTTGGCGAAGAACTCGGCGTCAGTGCGCTCGATATACGCCGTCCGAACCCCGCACACGACGATGCCCACGTCAGAGCCGGTGGCGGCTGCCGTGCGCACCCACTCGACGATGGCGGGGATGACGGACACCACGACGGGTTCCAGCGCGATGCTCGAGCCGTCGCGCACGACGTTCGTGCCGTTCTCCGCGATGAACACGAGGCCCTCGCGCTCGCCGAACGTCCCCCGCAGGGTCTGGTACTGGCGTCCGCTTGCGGGGGAGAACATCACTCCGGCGCGGAGCAGCGCCTCGAGCACCGGCCAGAAGTCGTCGGGCACCCGACCGGAATCATCGAGGAGAGTGCCGTCCATGTCGGAGACGATCAGGCGGATGTCGGCGGGGTCCTGGAGGTGAGTCACCCTCTCCATTATCGAGGACGGCGCGGGGTACGGGGACCGTCGACAGCGGGCCGGCCCCGTGCACCCCTGTTCCGGCGCCCTACTCGGCGCCCTTGTGTGCTCCCGGTCCAGGGGGCACGATGCATCGTGGACACCGTGCCCGATTCACCGTTGAAAGGTCGCTCCCATGCCCCGTACCTCTGTTGTGACCGGCTCGGCAAGCGGCATCGGGAAGGCGACCAGGGAACTTCTCATCGAGCGCGGTGAGACCGTCATCGGCGTCGATGTCCATGATGCGGACGTGGTCGTGGATTTGTCCACCGCGGCAGGGCGCGCGTCCCTCGTCGAGCAGGTGACGGAACTGAGCGGCGGTACGATCGACGCCGTGCTGGCCGTCGCCGGTCTGGCCACGCCGACGGCCACCACCGTGGCCGTGAACTACTTCGGAACCATCGCGACGCTCGAGGGCCTGCGCCCCCTGCTGGCCGGCTCGGCGGCCCCGCGCGCCGTCGCCGTTGCATCGATGGCCTCGCTCTTCCCGCCGGACGACATCCTGCTCGCCGCGCTCCTCGCGGGAAACGAAACGGATGCCCTGGCCCGCGCCGCCGAGCTCGAGGCTGGTGGCGAGGAACTCGGCGCCCTGATCTACGGCACCACGAAGCGCGCCCTGGCCCTGTGGATCCGCCGGAACGCGGCGACGGACGCCTGGGCCGGCGCCTCGATTCCCCTGAACGCGATCGCACCCGGGGTCGTGGACACCCCGATGACGTCCGACATGATCAAGACGCCGCAGCAGCGCGAGGCGATGGCCGCCATGGTTCCGATGCCCCTCAACGGGATCTTCGAACCGCGCTCCGTCGCCTACCTCCTGGCGTGGCTCGCCGGCGAGGAGAACGCCCACCTGTGTGGGCAGGTCATCTTCATCGACGGCGGTTCGGACGTGATCATCCGGGGCGACACCACCTGGTAGCGAACCGCCTGGTCGCGAGACCGGGCGGTCACCGCGTTGAGAGCGCGCCGTCGACCATCGAGTGCACCGAGCTCATCAGCGGCAGCAGGCGCTGGTCGTGGGTGACCAGGATCGTGGCGGTGTCGAACTCCGCGGTCAGCCGCAGGATCAGGGCCAGGATGCTGGCACCGCGCTCCTGGTCGAGCGCACTGGTGGGCTCGTCGACGACCAGCGCGCTCGGCTCGTTCATGAGCGCCCGGGCGATATTGACCCGCTGGCGCTGACCTCCCGAGAGCTGCGCCGGGTGCTTGGCGCGGTGATCGGCGAGGCCGACCGCGTCGAGGAGTTCCCCGGCCCGCACGCGTGCGGCGTTGCGGGCCCCGCGACCCCGGCGAGGCCCGTCCAGTTCCCCCATCACGACGAGCTGTTCTTCGGCGGTCAACGAGGGAATCAGGTTCGACTGCTGGAAGATGATGCCGATGCTCTCCCGGCGCAGCTGTGCCCGGTCCGTGAGCGAGAGGGCCGTGGCATCGACGTCGCCGATGCGCAGGGTCCCGCTGTCCGGACTGATCAGGGTCGATGCCACGGCGAGCAGGCTCGACTTTCCCGAGCCGGAGGGGCCGGTGATCCCGACCACGGAACCGCGTTCGACCGTGAGGCTCACGTCGTCGACGGCGGTGACCCTCCTGTCGCCATCCGGGAAGGTCAGGGTGATGTTGTCGAGGGTGATCATCGGTTGCTCCCGAGGGCGGTGAGGGGGTCGGCGGTGGTGACGGAACGGAGCGCGAATGCCGCGCCGGCGAGACCCAGCGCGATCATCGCCGCACCGGGCAGGAGGGTGGTCAGGGGGCTGATCACGAAGGGCAACGCCGTGCCGGCCAGTGCGCCGAGCAGGGCGGTCAGTCCGATGCCGAGCCCGACGCCTAGGACGAGGATGAGGGCGGCCTGTCCCAGGGCGTCGCCGACCAGCATCCGGTTGGATGCGCCGAGCGCCTTCAGGACGGCGACGTCCGGTTGGCGCTGGATGCTCCAGACGGTGAAGAACGCACCGACCACGAGGGCGGAAATGCCGAACAACATGGCGACCATCAGGAGCAGGGAGCCGATTTCGGAACGGAACGCCGACAGCGCCGTCAGGGATTGGAGCACGCCGGCCGAGGAGGTACCGGTTGCCGTGTCCGCGGCGGCCCAGTCGGTTCCGGAGGCGGTCACGGCCAGGACGGAGGCATAGGCGCCTGCGCTGCCGGTCGTGGCAGCCAGCTTCTGCCAATCGGCCAGGGCCATCCAGATGACCGGCGTGTGTGAGTACCAGGTATCGTCGGTGACCCGGTCTACGACGAAGGTGGAACCCAGGACGGTGACCGTGTCGCCTGCCTGCGCGTCGAGCTTCGTCGCGGCCGTCCGAGGGAGGGTCAGGTGCCCGCTCTCCAATGCGCTTCCGGAACCGAATCCGGAGGCGCTGCCGAACAAGGCGACGGCGACCTGGTTGTCACCGGCCGACACCTTCTGCTGGCTGATCCCCAGGGGATGCACCTCCCGGACCCCGGCCTGCTCGCGCCACCGGAGCGCATCCGCTTCGGTCACCGCGGAGTCGGCGAAGCTGCGCTCCGCGTCCGCGACCGGGGCGGAGAAGACGATGCGATCGGCACCGAGGCCGGTGATCGCAGAGATGTTCTGGTCGGCCAGGCCACCGGTCAGGCCGGACAGGAATCCGACCAGCAGGGTGATCAGGGTCACCACGGTTCCGATGAGGACGAATCGCCCCTTGGCGAATCTCAGATCGCGCCACGCTACGTACACAGAGGACTCCTTTTCACGCCGGTCCCGCCACGGGACCGGCTGCAGCTGGCGAGCCCGTGCCCGCCACTGACCACTCTGCCGAGAACTGAACGCCCGGTCATCGTGCACCGGAACGGTCCTTCGGCGACGAAGGGCGGAGCATCCGTTACACCTTTCGAAGGATGCCGTCCCTGCCGATTCCCCGTACGGTGGACTGGTGATCGCCGAGTGAGAGTAGCAACGCCATGACCGCGCACGGTTCGGGACTCGACTCCGTCTTCCTGGGGCTGCGCGTGAGCCTGCACCTGTTGGTGCTCGGCCTCGTCGTGCTCGTCGTCGCGACGGCCGGGCAGGCGGGGATGCCTGCCGCGGGGGTCATCATCTGCCTGGCTGCCGTGTTGCTCGGAACCTACGCGACGGGCACACTGGTCGCCCACAACCTCCCAAGCCGTTCCCTGCCCGGATGGGCACTGGCCTGGACGGCCGCGCTGAGCCTCGAGTGGGTTGTGCTCACGGCCTTCAGCCCCGAGGCGATCTACCTGCTCTTCCCGCTTTTCTTCATCTACCTGCACCTTCTGCCCGGCTGGACGGGCCCGGCAGCGGTCGCCCTCGCGACCGGGATCGCGATCATCGCGTTCGGCCTGCATCGCGGATTCAACGTCGGCGGCGTGATCGGCCCGGTGATCGGCGCGCTGGTCGCCGTCGTCATCGGGCTCGCCTACCGCTCCCTCACCAGGGAAGCCCGAGAGCGCGACCGGCTGATCGCCGAGTTGCAGGACACCCGTGCCCAGCTCGCGGTGGCCGAGCGGGCCGCGGGCGTGCTCGATGAACGCGGCCGGCTGGCCCGTGAGATCCACGACACCGTGTCTCAGAGCCTCTCCAGCATCGTCCTGCTGCTGCACGCGGCCGAGCGCTCCGCCGATTCGAGTGCCGCCGTGCGCCTGCGCCTGGGCCAGGCGAGGGATGCCGCGACCCAGGCCCTCGGCGAAACCCGGTCCTTCATCGACGAGCTCTCCCCGCCGGCGTTGCGACAGACCACGCTGGTCGAGGCGCTCCGCCGGCTGGCCGTCGAGACGGGTGCGGCCGGTGGAGTCCCGGTCAACGTCACGATCTCCGGGGACATCGGCCTGCTGCCGACGCGGCTCGAAACGGCCCTGCTCCGGATCGCGCAGGGAGCGCTGGCCAACGCCGTGCAGCATGCCCAGGCCGGCCGGATCGACCTGACGTTGAGCCGGCTCGATTCGGAAGTCATTCTCGACGTCGTCGACGATGGAGTCGGCTTCGACCCCGAGCATGGCTCGCAGGTCGCTCCCGCCTCTGTCGGCGCCGCTGCCGCCCGCAACACCTTCGGCCTGCACGCCATGCGCGAGCGTGTCGCTGAGCTGGGCGGGACGCTCACGGTCGAAAGCACCCGAGCGGATGCCGACCGGAACCGGCACGGGACCAGCGTCGTCGCCAGCTTCGAGCTCGCCCGATGACCATCCGGGTGCTGATCGCCGACGACCATCCCATCATGCGCACCGGACTGCTCGCCCTGCTGGACACGGAATCATCGGTCACTGTCGTCGCCGCGGTCGGTACGACCGCCGAGGCGCTCGCCGAGACCGTGCGCCTGAGACCTGACGTGGTTCTGATGGACCTGCAGTTCCAGGGCCAGTTCGAGGGCGCCGCGGCGACGCAGCGTATCCGTGCGCTCGAGAACGCTCCTGCCGTGCTGATCCTCACGAACTACGACGCCGAAAGCGATATCGTCACCGCAATCGAGAGCGGCGCAGCGGGCTACCTGCTCAAGGACACCCCGCCTGACGATCTCATCGCCGCCGTGATCGCCGCTGCCTCCGGTCAGTCGGCGCTCGCGCCCGCCGTTGCCACCCGGCTCCTGGCGCGGGTGCGCGAGGCCCAGTCCGCGTTGAGCGTTCGCGAGCTCGAGGTGGTGTCGCTGGTCGCAGACGGCCACAGCAACGGGGACATCGCCCGGCTGCTGCATCTGAGCGAAACCACCGTCAAGTCGCATCTCGCGCATATCTTTCCCAAGCTGGGTGTGACGAGTCGCACGGCGGCCGTCGCGGCCGCGCGCCAGGCCGGGCTCATCCGCTGATCCGGCCTTCGGGCAGCCGGCCCGGACGTGACGGGCGCGGTCACGCCCTGTCCAACGGTTAACGGTCTATGTTGGAAAGGTGAACAACGGGTGAACGAAGCCTGATCGATCAGTGAACGTGAACTGGTTTCGATGGTCGGTGGGGCTTGGCGGGTCCGTGGCGCCTGCCGGATGCCGCACGGCACGCCGGCATTCCGAGACCGGAGTACCCCACGAGAGATGCGCAGCGCGACAGCAGCCAGTCGGTCAGGGCCCGGGTCCTCATCGTCGGTGGTTTCTGCGTCGCGACGGCGCTCATCGCCGCAGTCTGCGTCTTCGGAGCCGCGCGCCACGTGACCGCAACGTCGGCAGCACCCGTTTCCGTCGTGAGCGCCGCAGTGGAGATGCTCCCTGGTCCCGCAGAGTTGGTGGGCGGCCTCGACAGCGCGGACGGTTCCGGGATTGAGGTCAGCGTCGACGTGCTCGCCTCCCCGGCGATCGTCGACCGGGGTGCCGTCCCCTTCCAGCCTCCGTCGACCACAGGCGACGACTTCACGTCCACCGTCACGCTCACCGGCCGGCAGTCCGAGATCGATCTGTGCTCCGGGCTCGTGGACACGACGGCCTGGTACGGTACGCCGATGCTCGTCGAGCACTGGGGCTGCGGCGGGGAACTCTTCCCCCGGTGGACCGGGGCGCAGATCCGCCTTGCAGGCATCGACGCCGGTGTCTATCGGGTGACCGGTGTGATCGGTACCTTGAGCGCGGGAACCGCGATGGTCAGCGATGTTCCGCACGGTCACGACCTCGTCTTTCAGACCTGCCTGAACGGGAACAGTGCAGACATGGTCCTCATCGGCCTGTCGCGGATCGGCTAGAGCTGCCCAGGCCCTCGAGCTACCGGGCCGGCCGTTCCTGTCCTGGCCACGGCGCCGGTTTCCCGAACAGATAGCCCTGACCGTGCAGCCAACCCTGCGACAGGAGGGTCTGCGCCTGCGTCTCCGTCTCGATGCCTTCGGCGACACCCGTGAGGTCGAGGTGCGCAACGAGTCCTGCGAGACCGGCGGCCAATGCGTCGACGCCACGGTTGTCGTCGCCGAGGCCGGCGACGAAGCTCGCGTCGAGCTTGAGTCCCGTGACCGGGAGGTCGCGTAGCAGCGAGATTGAGGAGAATCCGGTGCCGAAATCGTCGACGTGCAGGCCGACGCCGAGATCGCGGACCGCGTCGAGGCTCCCGGTGGTGGATGGCCGCAGCGACAGCACGGCCGTTTCGGTCACCTCGACGATGAGTCGGGAGGGGTCCACGCCGTGGTTCCGGAGGGTCGACGTGAAGGTCTCGGCCCAGGACTCGTGGGCCAGATCGACGGCGGACACGTTGACGCTGATCGTGGTCGTACCGTGGGGATCGGCGGCCAGGACCGAGCAAACCTGGTCGAGCACGAATCGATCGATGCCGAGAATGAGTCGGGATTCTTCGGCGATCGGGAGGAAATCGGCCGGTGCGAGAAGTCCGCGCACGGGGTGCTGCCAGCGGACGAGTGCCTCATAGCCGACGGTGGAGCGATCGAGGAGAGCGACGATCGGCTGGTAGTAGACGACGAAATCGCCCTTTGTAAGCGAGATCCGAATCTCGTCCTCGATGGTGAGTCGGTCCATCGCCTGGGAGTGCATCGTGTCGTCGAAGAACTGCCACCGGGCCCTGCCCGACTTCTTGGCGCGGAAGAGCGCGGAGTCGGTGTCCCGAAGAAGACTGGCCGCGGTGGACCCGCCCGTTGACAGGGCGATTCCCATCGACACCGTAGGGATGATCCGGTGTCCGTGGATCGAGAGTTCGGTGCTGAGTGCGGCCGTGATGTTCACCGCGACACGTTCGACATCCGCGGGTTCGGATGCGTTCGGAACGACGACCACGAATTCATCACCGCCGAAGCGTCCGACCCGGTCGTGGGGGAGCATCGCGGACGCGATCCGGTCTGCGATCACGGCGAGCACCTCATCGCCGGCGACATGGCCGAGCGAGTCGTTGACGAGCTTGAAGTTGTCGAGGTCGATGAACAACACTCCGACGGCCAGCCCGGAATCCCGGGACTCCTCGAGGTCCTGCTCAAGAATGCGGAGGATCCACTCCCGGTTGTGCATCCCCGTCAGCCGGTCGTTGTGCGCCTGAAACTGCAGTTCCTCGCGGGATTCGTGCTCGGCCGTGACGTCTTCGAGCTGCACGACCAGACGTTCCGGTATGCCCGCACTGGTCCGGATCACCGACGCGGTCCGGCGTGCCCAGATGACGGCTCCGTCGGCCCTGACCAGGCGCAGCTCCTTGAAGGGAGTCTGAGCTGCCGAGGCGATCGTGAGAGCGCGCGCCGCGATCACGGTCGCCCGGTCGTCCGGGTGCACCAGCTCGTCTGTGCACCTGGCGAGAAGCCAGGTTTCGTCACGGAGGAGCATGGCGCATAAGGCCTCGTTCACGACCTGGATGCGTCCGGTGAGGTCACAGAGGATCATGCCCGTCGTCGATGACGTCAGCACGGCCCGGAACAGTTCAACCGACTTCTCGAGGGACTGCCGAGCGACGGTCTCGTCGTGCACGTCGCGCAGGGAGATCACCCGACCGGTGGTCCGGCCTGCCGCGTCGTGAAGGTCGCGCGTGACGGTCGAGACCCAGCGATAGCTGCCGTCGCTGCGCCGAACCCGGAACGGACTATGGCGCCGCACTCCATCGTTCTGTCTAGCGCGGGCCGCCTGCACGCCCGGCACGTCGTCGGGATGTACGAATTCGGCGGATGTGCGATTCAGCAGGTCATCGTGCTTCCAGCCCAGTGCCTCCTCGAGGGACGGCGAAGACCAGACGTACCGGTCGGCGGAGTCGACCATGAGTACGACGTCGGAGGCATTCTCGGCGAGCAGCCGGTAACGCTGCTCCGAATCTTGCAGCGCCTGGACGGCGAGGTGCTGCTCCGTCACGTCCCGCCAGATCACGGACACCCGGTCGCCGACGGGAGCGGCGTGGAAGTCATACCACCGGTCCGGCCGGTTGCCGTGAGGTGACGAGGCCCGGAAACCGTCGCGATGGCAGGGGACGCCCTGCTCGAGGACCTCCGCGCACAGGGCTCCGAGCGCCCCGGAGATCGCCGCCGGCATGGGGTTGAGCAGCGAGCCGCCGATGAACTGCCCCTCCGGCAACCCGTGGAAGGCACAGGCCGCCGGATTGGCCTCGTCCACCAGGAAATCGATGACGGTCCCGTTGAAGTTGCGCACCGCCTGGACGAGCACGTACGGGTCGCCCAGTCCGGCCAGCGATGCGTGCAGGGTCTTGCGGTCGGTCCACGCCGACTTTTCGGCCGCCACGAGTTCGTCGATGCCGGTGAAGTCGTGCACGGCCCCGACAACGGTGCCGTCCGGCGCAAGAACGGGGCTCGACGACTGGTAGAACCACTGGTCGGAACCATCCGTGCAAAGCACGCGAATGCGCCCGTGCGCCTTTGTCCCGCGGGCGACCAGGCCGGCGAACTCCGCGGCATCCGCCTGGTGGCCGGGAGGCCAGAGCCAGGACAGCGGGTTTCCGACGAGGGCGTCGCGGGCCCAGCCGATCGCCCGGGTCGTCGAGGGAGAGGCCCACGACACGACGCCGTCGAGGTCGGTGCGCAGCACGAAGTCGGTCACGTTGTCCGCGAGGGCGCGGTACCCGGCGAGCACGGTGTTGGTTGCCGCCCTGCCCTCGGCCGTGTCGGTCACCTCGTCCAGAAGGGCGAAGGCGCCCACGGTCGCACCGGCCTCGTCGACGACCGGAATCCCCGAAATCCTGAACCAGGCCAGACGAGCCGGGTCTGTGTCATCGCCGGGAACGAACAGTCCGATCAAGGTTTCGGCTACCGGCGCTCCCGTGCGCAGGGCCGACAGCGCTGGCAGATCACGCAGGGCGATCGGGGCACCCCACTCGTCGATGGGATTCCAGTTCTGCGCCTCGGGCGTACGTCCGAGCTGATCGTCCCAGACCAGATGCAACTGACTGGTCGCGATGAGGTTGGCGCCCAGAACCCTCCCATCGGGAGTCCCATAGGCGATGAGGCCGAAACCGGCGGGCACGAATGGCCGCTGCAGCCGAACGGCGGCGGGAGCGTCGGCCGCCCACCGGGTCTCTGAGAGAGGATCGCCGTGGAGACGGTCTACGTCGAACACGGGCTCAACCGCGTTCAGGGGGAAGAGCGCGCCGCGGCGAATGGGTGACGACAGTGTGCCAATGCATGTCGCCCCTGACTGCGGGACGACGGCCCCGCGATTTCCTGACCTATCCTCGCACATCGTGCCCCCCGTTTGGGGCAATGGCCGGCGAGACCGGTATCGGCAGAATTCGCACCAGCTACAGACAATTCGGTGGACCCGAGCGTATTTTATTCGGTGGAGCACGGGGTCTGGCTCCTGGGATGAACAGGAAGGGCAGGGTGGCCGGCATGACAGCGGTGGCCGCGGTGATTTTGGCGTTGGCGGCGATCATGGTCGTCTCCGTGGGCACGACGATCGTCGTGGTGCGGATGCTGTACAAACGCATGCGTCGCAGTCGCGTCGTGGCCCGTGCGGCACTGCGCACCCGGGCGGCCCTGAGCCGGGGACCGCAGCGCGAGGTCGTGGGACTCCGCATCCGACTGCGAGACACTCTCGGAAGCGGTCAGTCCGCGGTGGACCTCGCGCTGGGCAGTGACGGGCCGCGGGGCGAGCTTCCCCGCCTGTTCCGCCGGATCAAGAATGAAGGTGCTGTCCTCGACGCACAACTGCTGTTGCTGACGAGCGAAACCGATGCCGTCGTGCTCGCCGAGGAACTACCACTGGCTAGACGAAGGGTGGACGACGTCGCCGGGCTCGTTCGTCGGCTGCGAGCGACCGTGGCCGGCGGGCGCGGGGACCTCACCGATGATGTCCTGCTGGCGCTGCGTGCGGAACTCGACCGCGAGGTCGAAGCCCTGGACGCCGGGGTCCGGGAACTGCACGCACTCAATGGGCACGATCACCGTGACATGACCGGGAGGAAGTACTCATGACCACCTCATCTCGACTTCGCAGTATCTTCCGGAGCAAGACCTCGCGTGCACTCGACCGGCTGGAAGACCCCGGCGAAGCTCTCGACGACAGCTACGAGCAGCAGCTCAAGATGCTCCAGCAGGTGCGGCAGGGACTCGCCGAGGTGACGACGGCGAAGAAACGGATCGAGCTGCAGGGGCAGGAGATGGGCGCCCGGTACCAACGGTTGGCCGACCAGGCCCAGGAGGCCCTGGACCAGGGACGCGAGGACCTCGCCCGGACCGCTCTCGAACGGCGTTCCTACCTCGAAACCCAGGTCGGCGCCATTCGTGAGCAATATGCCTCGCTCGAACGCCAGCAGGCGCAGTTGCAGGACAACGAGCGGCGTCTGTCCGAACGGGTCACCGCGTTCCGGACCGAGAAGGAGACCCTCAAGGCCACCTATGCAGCTTCCGAGGCCCAGGCCCGGGCGAATGAGGCCGCGGCCGGCATCGGTTCCAATCTGGGTGACGTCGGCGCCAACCTCGATCGGGCCAGGGACCGGGTCGCGCAGATGCAGGCGCGTGCCGCAGCGACCGATGAGTTGCTCGCCCGAGGTGTGCTGAACGATCTCACGGCGCCCGCGGACGCGGACCTTGACCGGCAGCTGTCCGCGGGGGTGCGCCAGGCATCCGTCGAGCGCCAGCTTCAGGAGCTGAAGAACGCCCGCGCCGCGCAACCCGACGGCCGTGCGCGCCCGGCGCGCGGGGGACCGGACGCGTGGTTGAGCATCGGGCAGGGGCCGGACGCCCCCTGAGACAGAACGCGAAGCGGGAACCCTGAGGCAGAAGGGGAGGAACCAGGTCGACCATGAACCCCGCGGCGCGGCGCGTGCAAAGGATCTATCTGACCCTCCTGCTGGGCAACACCCTGGCCGCGTCGTTCATCTGGGGCATCAATACCCTGTTCCTGCTCGACGCCGGCCTGTCGAACTTCGAGGCCTTCGCCGCGAACGCATTCTTCACCGCCGGGATGGTGTTCTTCGAGATACCGACCGGGGTCGTCGCGGACACGGTCGGGCGGAAGGCGTCCTACCTGCTGGGCACGATCACGCTCTCGGTCACCACCGCGCTCTACTGGTTGTTGTGGTTCTGGCACGCGCCCTTCGGCTGGTGGGCGCTCGTGTCCGTGCTTCTCGGGCTCGGCTTCACGTTCTTCTCCGGCGCGGTGGATGCCTGGCTCGTCGATGCGCTGACCTTCAGCGGGTACACCGACGGTCTCGAGGCGGTCTTCGGCAGGGGACTCGTCGTGACCGGCATCGCGATGTTCACCGGGTCGGTCCTGGGCGGCGCGATCGCTCAGGCGACCAATCTCGGCGTCCCTTTCCTGTTGCGCGCCGGGGTGCTCGTCGTGATGCTCGTGTTCGCGGCGGTCGTGATGAAGGACCTCGGATTCACTCCGGATCGATCCCAGGGACCGGTGAAGGCGACCAGGACCGTTCTCGCCGAGTCGATCGAGCACGGCCTCCGGAAGCGCTCGGTCCGGTGGGTGATCCTGTCCGCGCCCTTCGCCTCCGGGGTCGGGGTCTACGCGTTCTACGCCCTGCAGCCCTACCTGCTCGTGCTCTCCGGCGACCCGACGGCGTACTCGATCGCCGGTCTCACCGCTGCCGTGCTCTCGCTCGCGCAGGTCGCGGGTGGGGTGCTGGCCCCGCGGATCCGGGGAATGTTCCACCAGCGGACCACCACGGTGATCGGGGCATCCGTCACGAGCATCATCGTGCTCCTCGCTCTCGGACTCACCAGCCTCTTCTGGCTCGCGATCGTGCTGTTGGTGCTCTGGGGGTTCGTCTTCGCCGTCGCCGGCCCGGTGCGGCAGGCGTACCTCAATGACATGATCCCGTCGAAGCAGCGCGCGACGGTGCTATCGTTCGACTCCCTCTTCGGCAGCCTCGGCGGGGTCTTCGTGCAACCGGCACTCGGCCGCGCCGCCGACCTCTGGGGCTACGGAACGTCGCTCGTGATCGGCGGCCTCATCGAGGTGATCGGCATCCCGTTCCTGTTTGCCAGCCGGCGCCAGCACGATCCGGCCGACACCATCGGCACCCCGCCGGCGGATGCCGCGCCACAGGAACCCGAGGCGCGCTGACCTCCGGCCGAGGCAAAGGGAATGCGCCCGGGGCCGGTCACCTCACGTGACCGGCCCTGTTCTGGTCGGCGGCGTCAGCTCACACTCTGGTGCGCCTGGCCGTAGCCGATGGAATCCGCCACGGTGCCGACGAGCCCGAGTGTCACTGTGCCGAGTGCCGATGGCAGCCCGCCCGATGGGGGAGTGGCCGGTCCGAAGGTGACGCTTGTCCCGTCGGCCAGCGTCGTGGTGATCGAGTCCAGGTAGACCTGCACGTTGCCGCGCAATTCCATCCGCGGGGAGCTCGTGACGAGCCCGGACCCGGACGCCGCCCCAACGTCGATGACGGCGTCGGTCAGCACGATGTCATCGGCCATGATCCTGAGCACGGGCGCTGAGGTACCGTCTGCGTGCGACACGGTCACGACCGTCACCGAGGTGAGCCCGGTGATGGTCATCGAAGATGCGCCGAGGTGCGCCGCCGGGTTGCCGAACACGGGTGCGTTCGGGTCTGGCGCGGCGACGACCGCCGCTGCGGCCGGAGTGATCAGGCCCGGAGCCGTGACGTCCACGGTCGGCCCGGTCGTGGGGACCGGGATCGGTGCAACGACAGGTGCCGGATCGACCGGAGATGTCGGGACGGTGGTGGGGATCGCATCCGCCACGCCAGGGTCAGCGGTCGGCGAAGTCGTCGCCGCGGGCGTCGGCGTCGGGACGCCGCAGTCGACGAGGAGCAGATCGCAGGGCACGGCCTGGCCCGGCGCCGGAATCGCCGCAGCCCCGATCGCCGACAGCGACAGCACGAGCCAGACGCCGACGACGCGCGGTCGCAGATCGCGGGAGGTCTCGCGGCGGCGCATCACAGGGCACGCCGCGGACGCGAGCGTTCTTCGACGAGCTCGCCCAACTGGATTGCGGGCTCGTCGACCGGGCTCGCGAACAGCTCGACGGCGGTTCCCGCCCTGGTGGGCTTCGGCATCCAGGCGACGACCAGAATGCCGCCCACCGCACTCAGTATCATGCCGACGAAGAACCCGCCGAGGTTGACGCCGACCAGCGAGTAGATCGAGAACACCAGCGCGATCACACCGTAGAAGATCCGGTGGACGGGCATCCCGATTGCGAGGATGCCCACAAGCACCACGATCACCGGAATGATCATGGCCTGCATGCCTTCGACCCCGACCTGCACGTGGATCGAGCCGACGTCGAGCTGGCCGGAGAAGAACATCTCCACTCCGGCCAGCACGACGAGGATGCCACCGACGAACGGTCTCTGACGGCACCAGCCAGTGAATGTGGCCCACGTGCTGGTTTTCATCCGGTCTCCTCCGTGGTGACGGGGTGCTTCGATTAGAAGCACTCAGTTCCGTTGGTCAACTGCAGGTGCATGCCGTTCAGGGTGAACACCGAGGCCTGGGTGCTCCACGCCGTCTGCTGGAGCCCGGCAACCTTGATCGTGGCAGCATCCTGGGCGAAGTCGCCCGCGGTGCCCTTGGCGGCTGTGTTCACTGAGGCAGCGTCGACGCCGATGCGGATGTTGCCGAACGTTGCGTCTCCCTTGAGGTCGGTCATGCCGATCTGCAAGTCGGTTGCGGTCGCCGGCTTGCCGCCGCCGCCCGCACCGATCAGCAGGCCGACCTTGCCCAGAGGCGTGTCGGCCACGACAGACTGACACAGGTCGGCCAGGCTCGCGGTGCCGATGTTGGCGATCGCGACCGGGTGGTATGCCCCGGTCTTGCCGTCCTTCGCAACACCGCCGTACTGCGAGAATCCAGTTCCGTCGAGCTGTGATGCGCTGATCTTGAACTGGCCTCCCGACACGGCGAACGAGACGGGGACGGCGCCGTTGGCCACTCCGGCCATGAGAACGGTGGACAGCAGGGCCACGGGAACCGCGGCGAGCACGATCCGTCCGGCGTGGGTGCCGGTGAGCTTGGTGAACTTCATAGATCCTCCTTGATCTGGGCAAACAGTCCGGCAGGTCGTTATTGACTCGCCAACCAATAAGCGCTGTTGACGAGTGTACTAATAGCCTGATTTGGTAGACATCACGGTTTGGCAACGCTTTCCCTGCGGCGCTAACCGGGCATTCGAGTCGGAACGGGCGGTTCGAGGGGCGCTGAGGACCGTCCGCCGCGGAACGCGGATATGCTCGGACCATGGAACCGGAGCGGCGCACGCGGCTGACTCCGGATGAGCGCCGGGCCCAACTGGTCGCGCTCGGAGTGAAATCCCTCGCGGACCAGCCGCTGGAGGCCCTCACCATCGACTACCTCTCCGCGCGTGCCGGCGTGTCCCGCGGGCTGTTGTTTCACTACTTCACATCGAAGAAGGGCCTGCACCGCGAAGTGGTGCGCACGGCGCGCGACGCCATGCTGAACGCGACCGAGCCTGCCCCGGAACTGCCGCCCCTCGAGCGGCTCCGCGACACCCTGACCCGGATCGTTCGCTTCGTGCGCGACTACCGCGGGACATTCTTCTCGCTCGTGCGCGGTGTCGCGAGCGGGGACACCGAGGTGCGCGAGGTGCTGGAAGAAGCACGGGCATCCCAGGCGGATCGCGTGATCTCTGTCTTCCTGGAACTCGGAGTCGATGACTCCGAGTTGCTTCGTCTCGCCCTGCGTTCCTGGGTCGGGTTCGCCGAGGACATCCTCGTCGACCTCGCGCTGAACACGGAGATGCCCTCAGAGGACATCGTCCTGTTTCTGGAACGGAGCGTGACGGCGATCACGGCATCCGTCGACCCTCAGAACGCGATCGCTCTCGACTGACGTTCGTCGCGGACCCCGGTCAGTGCTGGCGAGCGTCCCTGCGGTCCTGACGCAGCTGGGAGACCTTGGCAGCACCCCGCCTGGCGAGGTCGTTCGCCGTGTGGCTGACCTTCTTCGCGCCCTCGAATTCGGTGCCGAGCAGGGCGAGGCCGCCGAGGCTGATGAGCGCACCGGGCCCGGGGAGAGGGATGAGCACGATGCCGAGCACGACGGTTCCCCCGCCGATGACGCCGACGGAGGTGCGGTAGACGCGGTCGACGGTGCGATTGCGGCCGATGAGGTCGCGGGCGGAGCGGGCTACGGTTCTGACCGGCATGCGCCGAGTGTAGCCGACCCGGCTGGGCTGTCGGGAGGGGTGGGAGCCGGTGCCGTATGTGTGCGGTGTGTATTAGGCCCGGTCGGAGTTGAGTGCCCTCTTCACGAGCTCGATCGCGTCGTCGTCGCTGAGTCGTGCGGCCCGCGCTTCCCTGGCGAAAGCGGATGCCACGTTCTCGACCCGCTGCCGGTCGGAGTGGGTATCGGCCGCAATGAACGTGCCGTGGCGCCCACGGGTGATCACCACTCCGGCGCGTTCGAGTTCGCGATAGGTCCTCGCCACGGTATTGGGGGCGATGCCGAGGTCGGCCGCGAGCTTCCGCACGGTCGGGAGGCGGGCATCCGCTTGCAGGCCGCCGGTGCGCACGAGTTCCACGATCTGGGCGCGCACCTGTTCGAACGGCGGGATCGCCGAGCGGGGGTCGATGACGAGCATGCTCAGCCTGCTGCCGCGGGGTCGGCCGGCGATGCGGTGAGATCGGGCCAGAGTCGACGCCGGAAACGGCCCGTTGCGCTGCCGATGCCGAACCAGAGCAGGATCGCCAGGTAGCCCCAGTTGAAGATCTGTGGCCCGAGGCCGATACTCCACGTCGTTCCTCGAAGTGCATCCCAGCCGTTCAGGATGCCGAGGCTGACTGCGCCGACGGCAAGCCACGCGATGATGGTCTCGAACAGGAGGAGCGAACGTAAGGTTTCCCCGCGGAACGCGTCGTCCCAGGCGAGTTCGAGCTCGGTGGTTGCGGGTTGGGTGTGCATCAGCACTTTGCGGCTCGCCGCGATGCCCGCGATGAGCACGGCAGATGCGAGGGCGAGCACGGGAAGAGCGGGGCTGCCCAGGAACGCGCCGAGGTCGACGGTGCCGGCGAGCCCGAGCAGGATGCCCGCGATTGTGAGTAGGAACGCCAGGAGAACCAGGAGTGGAGCGGCACGCAGCCGCCAGGGACTCACATAGTCGCTCAGCGTGACAATCGTCGGCCTCGCCAGACGAGGGGCGTCCACGGGCGGACGGAAGAGCGATTCGCGCAACGCGACGGCGACGTCCACGGCAGAGAAGCCGATCAGGGTGGCGGGGAGGACGACGAGCCAGATGAAAGTGGACGAGGCCAGGGACGGCTGGAGCACGAGGACGGCGGCAGACCCCAGCAGTCCGACGAGGGCGCCGACGAGTGCCGCGGTGCTCCTGGCCCGGAGCCGTGTGCGAATGGCGCGTGCGATGTCATCGCTCTGCACCGGGAGGCCGGCTTTCTGCCAGAACTGGAGGAAGACGCGATCCCGGGACCGTTCGGTCTGGGCATAGAGCAGTAAGCCGATGTCCAGGAGCGCAATCGCTCCGAGGATGATCCAGACAAAGACGAACTCGAATGACATGCGGCCCCCGTTGATCGTGCGTCCCATCAATGTAGCAGTACAAAGCCGGATGGGCGCGGCGCAGATGCGGGGGCGGCGGATCTTCGATCGACGTTGGCGCACCCGTTCACAGAGAGAGCTGGCACGTCACGGGCGAGCTTGCTTTGTAGGCTGGCATGATGTTACCCACGACGGATGACCCACGACGTCAGCTCGCGGCGCTGTGTGAGCGGGGACTGGACTGGCACACCGGAGTGACCCGCGCCCTGCCGGATTCGACGCAGGCCAGGCACGCTGCGGTGCTGGTCCTCTTCGGGGTGCTCGACTCTTCGCCGGCACAATCTTCGAGGATCGGACGCGCTCGGGAGCAGGTCCCACGCGACCTCGACGTCTTGCTGCTGCGTCGTGCTGCAACGCTCGGGAGCCACCCGGGGCAGATCGCCTTCCCGGGCGGACGGCTCGAAGCCTCCGACGCCGGCCCGATTGCGGCCGCGCTGCGAGAGGCCGTCGAGGAGACCGGCCTCGACCCGGAAGGTCTCGAGCCGCTCGGCACCCTGCCGGCACTGCCCGTGCCGGTGAGCAACCACCTCGTGACCCCGGTGCCGGCCTGGTGGACGCGTGAGTCGAAGGTGGCAGCGGTCGATCACCTGGAGACGGTTGACGTCTTCCGGGTGCCGGTCGCAGACCTGCTCGACCCCGCTAATCGCGTGAGCACGGCCCACTCCTTCGGGGGAGCCACGTATCGGTCGCCGGCCTTCACGGTCGACGGCCGCCTCATCTGGGGGTTCACCGCAATCGTTCTCTCACGGATGTTCGACGAGCTCGGCTGGGCCGAGTCCTGGGATGCGTCGAGGACCGTGCGTCCTGACCTTTGACCCCTGGCCAGAGTGCCGTCACCCGTCCGAGACCGTGACCGAGGCGGGACAGTGGGCGTCTCCGGCGCTCGTAGCACCGGCCATCGCGGCGCAGGCGAGGGTTGCCCCGGCGATCAGATCACCGGGGCAACGCCACGCCCTATCCGACGCAGGCGTTAGACGGCGGATGTCTCCGTGCGGGCGGGCAGGCGCCAGCCCGGCCGGACATAGTGGCAGGTGTACCCGGCCGGGTACTTCTCCAGGTAGTCCTGGTGCTCGTCCTCAGCCTCCCAGAAATCACCGGCCGGCTCGACCTCGGTGACGACCTTGCCGGGCCAGAGACCGGAGGCGTCGACGTCCGCGATCGTGTCGCGGGCGACCCGTTCCTGCTCAGGGGTCGTGTAGTAGATGGCCGAACGGTAGCTGCGACCGACGTCGTTGCCCTGCCGGTTCTTCGTCGACGGGTCGTGGATCTGGAAGAAGAACTCCAGTAGCTCGCGGTAGCTGATCATCGCGGGATCGAAGACGATCTCGACGGATTCGGCGTGGTCGCCGTGGTTACGGTACGTCGCGTTCGGGGTGTCGCCGCCCGAGTAGCCGACCCGCGAAGAAATGATGCCGGGGCGACGGCGCAGCAGCTGCTGCGCTCCCCAGAAACATCCTCCGGCGAGGATCGCTCGTTCTGTAGTCATGATTCCTCCACTTACGTTTGGGGTGACAGTGGGCGGCGTTCTCACGTCGCCCACTGATCAGTGGATAGAACACCGCTGGTGTCGCAGATGTTCCATCGTCGTTCCGGTGGTCTCCGAGCGCGCTCGCCCCGAACCAATTCGACGGAGATTTTGCCCGGAAAGCGCTTCAAAAGCGCGCTGAGGTGCACAAATCCCAAAAACTCCGTCGAATTCGTTCGGGGAAAGGGGCTAGTCGCGGCGGGGGTGGCGCGGCGCGCGGTCCTCGCGGCGGACCGGGCCGCTGTTGTCCGGCTGGATCTCGATGAGCTTGCCGCTGATCCGGGTGCCCACGAGACGGTCGAGGACATCCTGAGACAGATTCTCGGGCAGCTCGACGAGCGAGTAGTCCGGGTTGATCTGGATGTGCCCGAAGTCCTCACGGCTCAGGCCGCCCTCGTTCGCGATCGCGCCGACGATCTGGCGCGGCTCGACCTTTTGGCGCTTGCCGACCTCGATCCGGTAGGAGACCAGCGGGATGGTGCTGTCGCGGGGGCGCGGTTCGGGGCGCTCGCTCTTGCGGGGGCGGTCGTCGCGGTCCCAGCGGTCGTCGCGTCCACCACGGTCGTCGCGTCCGCCACGGCTGTCGCGGCTGTTGCGATCGTTGCGCGGCGCGTAGTTGCCCGAGTCACTGCGCTCGGAGCGTTCGCGTTCGTTGCGCTCGCGTTCGTCGCGACGCTGGTTGCGGGCGTCCTGCTCGGAAAGGAGCAGCGGGGTCTCGCCCTGGGCAACGACAGCGAGGGCCGCGGCGACGTCAGCCTCCGGCACGTCGTATTGCTCGACGTAGTGCGCGATGATGTCGCGGAACCGGTCGACGCGGGCGGTCTGGCCCAGCGCCTCGGTGATCGCTTCGTCGAAACGCGCCAGGCGGGTGATGTTGACGTCTTCGACGCTCGGCAGCTGCATCTGGGTGAGCGGCTGGCGGGTGGCCTTCTCGATGGCGTTGAGAAGATGACGCTCGCGGGGCGTGACGAAGCTGATCGCCGCGCCACTGCGCCCGGCGCGGCCGGTGCGGCCGATACGGTGCACGTACGACTCGGTGTCGATCGGGATGTCGTAGTTGATGACGTGGCTGATGCGCTCGACGTCGAGACCGCGAGCGGCGACATCCGTTGCGACGAGGATGTCGAGCTTGCCCGACTTCAGCTGCTCGACCGTGCGTTCACGCTGGGCCTGCACGACGTCACCGTTGATGGCGCTCGCCGAGTACCCGCGCGCGCGCAGCTTCTCGGCGAGGGTCTCCGTCTCGTTCTTGGTGCGGGTGAAGACGATCATGCCCTCGAAGTTCTCCACCTCGAGGATGCGGGTGAGCGCGTCGACCTTCTGGGGGTAGGAGACCATCAGGTAGCGCTGGGTAGTGTTCGCCGAGGTCGTGGTCTTGGTCTTGACCGTGATCTCTTCGGCGTCGTGCAGGTACTTCTTGGCGATGCGCCGGATGGACGCGGGCATGGTCGCCGAGAACAGCGCGACCTGCTTGTCTTCCGGGGTGTCGGCGAGGATCGTCTCGACGTCCTCGGCGAAGCCCATCTTGAGCATCTCGTCGGCCTCGTCGAGCACGAGGTACTTCAGTTCGGACAGGTCGAGGGTTCCCTTGGCGAGGTGGTCCATGATGCGACCGGGAGTACCGACGACGACGTGGACTCCGCGACGGAGCGCGGAGAGCTGGACGCCATAGCCCTGTCCGCCGTAGACGGGGAGGACGTGCACGCCGCGCATGTGCGAGGCGTAGCTTTCGAAGGCCTCGCAGACCTGGAGTGCGAGCTCGCGGGTGGGGGAGAGGACGAGGGCCTGCGGGTTCTTCTGCGCCATGTCGAGGCGCGAGAGGATCGGCAGCGCGAACGCGGCCGTCTTTCCGGTGCCGGTCTGGGCGAGGCCGACGACGTCGCGGCCGGCGAGCAGGGGGGGAATGGTCGCGGCCTGGATGGCCGAGGGAGTTTCGTACCCGACGTCCTTCAGGGCTTTGAGCACGGCATCGGTCAGGCCGAGCTCGGAGAAGGTCTTCGCGACGAGGGCAGTTGCTGCCTCGCTCGGCGCTGTTGTATCAGGAGGCGTCATGTTATCAAAGGTAGTCGGTCGAAGCTCACCCCCCTATTGGGCGACCGGGTGATCGGGGCGAATCAGGCGCAAAACGTACCATGGGGGGGTATCGGGTGTACCATAGGGGGGTATCAGGATCCGACGAGGAGGACAGTGCGATGACGGATGTCAGTGCAACGGGCGTCAGTTCGACCGAGGTGAGTGCTGACCCGCACAGCGGGCCGCACGGCTACATGTCGAACAAGGACGCCTACCTGAAACGGCTCCGCCGGATCGAGGGCCAGGCCCGCGGGCTGCAGGGCATGGTCGCAGACGACAAGTACTGCATCGACATCCTCACCCAGGTGTCGGCGATGACGAGCGCCCTGCAAGCGGTCGCTCTCGGCCTGCTCAATGACCACCTCAGCCACTGCGTGGTCGAGGCCGCCGTCAAGGGCGGCGACGAGGCCGACGCCAAGGTCAAAGAGGCCTTCGACGCCATCGCGCGGCTCGTGCGGTCTTGAGCCACGGCTCACCCATTCACTACAAGGAACCAGAAAGAAGTGCATTCCATGATCGGACAGACGGAAAACAACCTCGGCCTCAGCGAATACCAGGTGACGGGGATGACCTGCGCGCACTGTGTCGCGGCCGTGACGCAGGAGGTCGGCAAGCTCGCCGGCCCCGATAACGTCGCGATCACTCTCGTTCCGGGCGGCACGTCCGTCCTGACGGTGACCGGCGCCCCGCTCGACCGCGCTGCCGTCGCAGCCGCCGTCGACGAAGCGGGCTACGAACTGGTCGCTGAGTCACGATGACTACCGAACGCGTCGACCTACTCGTGGGCGGGATGACGTGTGCCTCCTGCGCGACCCGGATCGAAAAGAAGCTCAACCGGATGCCGGGAGTCGAGGCATCCGTCAACTACGCCACCGAAAAGGCGAGCGTCTCCCTGCCCGAGGGCACCACCGTCGACCAGGCCATCGCCGTGATCGAGGACACCGGCTACACCGCCGAGCGCCCGCGCCCGCCGGAGCCGACCGCTGAGACCCCTGGCAGCGCAGCCGCTCCCACAGCGCAGGAGGTCGAGGTGGCGAGCCTGCGTCACCGCCTCCTCGTGTCGACGGCGCTCGCGATCCCCGTCGCCGCCATGTCGATGATTCCTGCCCTGCAGTTCACCAACTGGCAGTGGCTCGCCCTGACCCTCGCGGCACCCGTCGCCGTCTGGGGAGCCTGGCCCTTCCATCGTGCCATGTGGATGAATCTCCGGCACGGCGCGACGACGATGGACACCCTGATCAGCATGGGCATCATCGCCTCACTCGGCTGGTCGCTCTACGCGCTTTTCTTCGGCACGGCGGGCATGCCCGGCATGCGAATGACCTTCAGCCTCACCGCCCAGACCGGCGGGGGAGCGAACGAGATCTACCTCGAGGTCGCATCCGCGGTCACGGTCTTCCTCCTCGCAGGCCGGTACTTCGAGGCGCGCGCGAAGAAGCAGTCCGGGGCGGCGCTCACCGCCCTCCTCGAACTGGGCGCCAAGGAGACCTCCGTGCTCCGTGACGGCGTCGAGGTCATCGTGCCTACAGCATCCCTCGTCGTCGGCGACCAGTTCGTCGTGCGCCCCGGCGAGAAGATCTCCACGGATGGCATCGTGGTCGAGGGCGTGTCCGCGATCGACGCGAGCATGCTCACCGGCGAAGCCGTACCGGTCGAGGTCGGTCCTGGCGCCGTCGTCGTCGGGGCGACCCTCAACTCGGGCGGACGGCTCGTGGTCCGGGCCACCCGGATCGGCGCAGACACCGAACTCGCCCAGCTCGGGCGCCTCGTCGAGCGGGCGCAGACCGGCAAGGCCGACGTGCAGCGCCTCGCCGACCGGGTCTCCGGGGTGTTCGTTCCGATCGTTCTCGGCCTCTCCCTCGCGACCCTCGTGGTCTGGCTGCTCGTCGGCGCAACCCCCGTCGTCGCCTTCACCGCAGCCGTCGCGACACTCATCATCGCCTGCCCCTGTGCGCTCGGGCTGGCCACGCCGACGGCGCTGCTGGTCGGCACCGGCCGCGGTGCGCAGCTCGGCATCCTGATCAAGGGCCCGCAGGTGCTGGAATCCACCCGGCGCGTCGACACCATCGTGCTCGACAAGACCGGCACCGTGACCACCGGGCGGATGTCCCTGGTCCAGGCCGTCCCCGTCTCGGGGCTCGAGGCCACCGAACTGCTCCGGTTCGCCGGGGCCGCAGAGGCCGGGTCCGAGCATCCGATCGCGAAGTCCATCGTTGCCGGAGCGAAGGAACGGGTCGGTACGCTCCCGGCCGCCGAATCGTTCGCCTCCGCGGACGGCCTCGGCGTGCAGGCCGTCGTCGACGGCCGCCTCGTCGCGGTCGGCCGGCCGCGCTGGCTCACCGAGCAGTGGGGCATCGTCTTCCCGCCCGACCTCGAGGCAGCGCTCGCCGCTGGCGAGAACAGGGGTGAGACCCCGGTCGCCGTGGCCTGGGACGGAACGGCCCGCGGCATCCTCACCGTCGCCGACACCGTCAAGGACACGAGCGCCGCCGCGATCGCCGAATTCCGCCGTCTCGGCCTCACCCCGGTGCTCCTGACCGGGGACAACGACACCGTCGCCCGGAACGTCGGAACGCTCGTCGGCATCGACGACGTGCGCGCCGGCGTGCTCCCCGCCGAAAAGGCCGAGGTCATCCGCGCCCTGCAAGCCGAGGGACGGGTCGTTGCCATGGTCGGCGATGGCGTGAACGACGCCGTCGCGCTCGCCACCGCCGACCTCGGCATCGCCATGGGCACCGGCACCGACGTCGCGATCGAGGCGAGTGACCTCACCCTGATTCGGAGCGACCTCGTCGCGGCAGCGGATGCCATCCGGCTGTCCCGGCGCACGCTCGCCACGATCAAGGCGAACCTGTTCTGGGCCTTCGCCTACAACGTCGCCGCGATCCCGCTCGCCATGCTCGGCCTGCTCAACCCCCTGATCGCCGGCGCCGCAATGGCGCTGTCATCGGTCTTCGTGGTGAGCAACAGCCTCCGCCTCCGCGGCTTCCGCGGACTGACCCTGCCGGCCGCCGCCCCTCGTACCCCCACGGGTATGGCGAGTAGCGTGACGGTATAACGAAGGAGAACAGCATGATGTGGGGCAACGGGTACGGCATGGGATTCATGTGGTGGGTCTGGCCGGTCGGGCTGGTCCTGGTCCTGGGCGTGGTCCTGCTCACCATCGTGACCATCCGGGTCTTCAGCAACGGGAGCGGGAGCCGTGCGGAAGGGCCGCAGGGCAACGTTCCTTCCGGGCCGGTCTCGACCGGACGCAGTGCGGCACGCCTCCTGCTGGACGAACGCTTCGCGCGCGGCGAACTCGACGCCGAGGAGTACCGGCACCGCGTCCAGGTGCTCGGCGAGTAGTTCATCCGGAAGTGCGGAGGACGCAAGCGCGGCGCTCTGCGCACCCCCGGGCGGGGTCGTGCTGCTCCTGGCCGGTGGACTGGTGGCGCGCCTGGATTCAGCCCCCACCAGGTTCCCGCAGGGAGTTGCGGGGGGGGGGGGGGGGGGGGGGGGGGGGGGCCCCCCCCCCCCCCGCGTCAGTCACTCGTGGTCGTTCATGCCGTCGTGTCGCCCGTCACCGTGCGAATCCGCGGATGCCGCGCTGTGCAATTCCCACGTCACGTTGTCGCCGTGCTGCTGGGTCCAGAACGTCCGCCAGTCTCCGGCGAGCATTTTCGGTGTTTTCGCCCCGAGGATTCCGGCTGCGCTCGTGTCGCCGTCAGACACGTGGATCCCCGTGATCTCGTTGTCCCCGTCGTTGTAGCCGGGGCTCGTGTTGTGGTCGTACGTCGCGGACGCGTCGCGACCCTCCGCGAGCCAGCGCACCGGAGAAGGACCCGTGGAGGTCTTCTTCCCCAGGTCGAACAGGTAGCCGGAGTCGAGCGCGTCGCGCTGTGCGTGGAGAGTGTCGCCCGCATCCTCGACAACAAGAAGCTTGTCTTTGCCTGCGAATGCAATGTTGTCGAGGCCGGTGTGCTCGAGGTCGCCGAGGAACACTGGGGAGAGCGTGCCCGACTGAGCGGTCGGCGACGACTGGCTCAGCCGGAACACTCCGCCGAACGCACCGGGAAGTGTGCTGGTCTTGTCGGTGTCCCCGGTCTCGGTGAAGTAGAACTCGCCGAACTGGCTGCCCGGGCGGAAGACCCCGTTCTCGGGCCGTTTGAACGGTGTCGCACCCGCGGTCGCGGCCCCCGCCGTTGCTGCATTGCCGGCGCCGAGCGAGACGGTGACCCACTTCGTGGCGAATGACGAGCCGTAGGTGTGCAGGTCGGTTTCAAACTGGTCGGCCGGGTTGGCGGACAACTGGCTCGCGGTGACCGCCGTACCGTCCTTACGATTCACCTGGAGCGCCTGGAGTGTCCCGCGCGACAGATCGCCCGGCTTGGCCGGCGTGAAACGGTAGACGTAACTGTTGGGCACCTTGCCACCGGATGCCTTCGCTCCGCCGATGTCCTCGACGAGCCAGACGTTGCCGGCCGCGTCGTTCTGGATTCCCTCGTAGCCGCCGGAACCGAGCGCCGCAAGCGGACTGATCGTGCCATCGACCGAGTTGCCGTTGTCGTCGAGGGTGATACCGAAGACGCCGCCCTTGGGCGCCGCCGCCTCGGCGGTCAGCAGGAGCTGGTGGGTGAACGGGTCCCACGTGATGCCATCAAAAGTCGGGACCGCGCCACCGTCGGAACGGGTATCCGACACGAGGGTGACACGCTTGGTGAGGTCCTTCTCGTCGAGGTTGATCCGAGTGACGTAGCCCTGGGGGCCGCCCTCGTGCCCCTGGAACAGGTAGTGGACCCCGCCGAAGACCAGGTAGACGTTCTTGTCCGGCTCGGTCTTGAACGCCTCCTTCGGGTCCTGGGTGAGTGGGCCGCCAGTGGACGTGTTGTAGCCGTAGTGTGTGATTCCGCCGTGCGGGTTGGCGAGTGGCAGCTGGCCGTATGCCACGGGGCTCTGTTCGAGGCCGGCGGCGAGAACGTTGTTCTGGATGCCGAAGGGTGAGTTCGCGGCGATGCCGCCGGCGCTGCCGTCGGGCGTCGCGGCCGCGGGAATCGTGGCGGCGGTGAGTGCGACCAGGCAAAGACCTGTGCCTACGAACGCTGTGATGCCGAATTTCGAGTGCTTCATCGTGTCCTCCTCTATCCGGGCGTGTGCCCGGCCTGCACTCCAGACAAGTTGCCGTAAGCGACCAACGCGTTACGCACGGGTGAATAGTCTCCGGATCTTTGGGGCTCGAACCCGGTGATCATGGGTCGGGTGTCCCGACTCCCGGTGCGCCAGCGGGCGGCGGAGGGGGTTCGCGAGAGGATGGAAACATGGAGAACACTGAGCAGCACCCGCACGAGGACGCACCATCGTGGGTGAAGAACTATCAGCCGGGCGTTCCCGCGACGATCGAGCTGCCCACGGAGTCGCTCGTCGCCATGCTCGAACGGTCCGTCGCCGAGGCAGGCAGCCACCCCGCCCTCGAATTCTTCGGACGGAGGACGACCTACACCGAGCTCGGTGAGCAGATCGACCGCGCGGCGGAGGGCCTCCGTCACCTCGGCGTCCGAGCCGGAGACCGAGTTGCGCTCCTGCTGCCGAACTGCCCGCAGCACGTCGTCGCGTTCTACGCGGTGCTCCGCCTCGGCGCGGTCGTGGTCGAGCACAACCCGCTCTACACGTCGCGGGAACTCCGTCACCAGTTCGAGGACCACCAGGCCCGCATCGTGATCGCCTGGGACAAGACGGTCGCGGCGATCCGCGCCTTCCCTGCCGACATCGAGATCGACCACATCGTCTCGGTCAACCTGCTGATGGCGTTCCCGACGATCAAGCGCCTGGCCCTGTACCTGCCGGTCAAAAGTCTGCGCGAGTCCCGCGAGGCCCTCACCGGTTCAGCGCCCGGCACCATCGCCTGGAAGGACCTGCTCACGCACGGTCGCATCGATCCGGAGCACCCGCATCCGTCGGTCAACGACCTCGCCGCGATCCAGTACACCTCCGGTACCACGGGCCGCCCCAAGGGTGCGATGCTCACCCACTTCAACCTGTATTCGAACGCGCTCCAGGGTGAGGCGTGGATGCACGGCGCCGAGTACCGCAAGGAGATCTTCTACGCGATCCTGCCGATGTTCCACGCTTTCGGCATGACGCTCTACCTGACATACGGCATCCGCAAGCAGGCGCTGCTCGTGCTGTTCCCGAAGTTCGAGCCCGGGCTGATCCTCGCCGCAATGAAGAAGTCGCCCGCCACCGTCTACTGCGCCGTTCCGCCGATCTACGAGCGCACGGCCCGGGCCGCGCAGGAACGGGGCATCTCGCTGCGGTCCTGCAAATACTGCATCTCCGGCGCGATGAACCTGCCCTCGCACGTCGTCGAACTCTGGGAATCGGTCTCGGGCGGGCTCCTCGTCGAGGGCTACGGGATGACCGAATCCTCCCCGGTGGCCCTAGGCAACCCGTTCTACTCCACTCGCCGACCCGGCACGATCGGGGTGCCGTTCCCCTCGACACTGATGAAGGTCGTCGACCTTGACGACCCGAGCATCGAAGTGGCCCAGGGGCAGCCGGGGGAGCTGCTACTCAAGGGCCCGCAGGTCTTCCAGGGCTACTGGAACAACCCCGAGGAAACCAAGAAGGCGCTCTTACCGGGAGGCTGGCTCCGCACCGGCGACATCGTCACCGTGGACGAAGACGGCTTCACGACGATCGTCGACCGGGCCAAGGAACTCGTCATCACCGGCGGGTTCAACGTCTCACCGACCGAGGTCGAGACGGCCCTGCGCCTGCACCCCTCGATCAAGGACGCCGCGGTCTTCGGCAAGCCGCTCGAGCGCGGTGGGGAAATGGTCATCGCAGCGGTCGAGCTCGAGCCTGGCGCGACCCTCGACCAGGAGGCCCTGCGCGCGCACTGCCGCGAACTGCTCGCCGCATACAAGATCCCGCGCCGCATTGTGCAGATCGACGACATGCCGCGCTCGATGCTCGGCAAGATCCTGCGCAGGCAGGTGCGCGAACACGTGCTGCCCCTGCTCTGAGGCAAGCCGTGCCCGACACCGGTTTGTTGTTTTCGAGAACAAAAGCGGGCCGCGCGGTTTAGGATTGATCGCGTGGACCTCACCGAACGACCGACCCCTGATCCCGACCGCTCCGAATTCGACAAGATGGTCGCAGGGGACTGGTACCGCTACCGGTCCGGCCCCGAACTCGCCGAAATGACGAACAGCACCCAGCGCACCTGCCGCCGCATCACCGCCCTCTACGACGAGGACAGGGATGCCGCATCCGCTTTGCTGACGGGCATGCTCGGCACAGCGGGGGAGAACCTCGACTTCCGGCCGCCGATGTACCTCGACTACGGCTCCCGCCTGCACATCGGCAGGGACACCTTCATCAACGGGGACTTCCTCACCCTGGGCGGCGGTGAGATCACGATCGGCAACAACGTGCTGATCGGTCCGAGCGCCCGCCTCTACACACCGATCCACGCTCTCGACGTCGACGAGCGGCGTGCAGGCTACGAGCGGGTGCTGCCGATCCACATCGGCAACGACGTCTGGCTCGGCGGCAACGTCGTCGTGTGCCCCGGGGTCACGATCGGCGACGGCAGCGTGATCGGCGCCGGGTCCGTCGTCACCAAGGACGTGCCGGCCGGGGTCATCGCCGTCGGCAACCCGGCCAGGGTCGTGCGCACGATCGGCGAGCCGGAGCGGGAGCAGAGCGCAGCCGAGTAGATCGGCACTCTGCCGAGAAGGGCCCGGCTGCGCGCAGCGGATGTCGCGGCTCAGGTGCCGAGGTAGCGTCCCGGCCGGTGGTTGAGCGCGAGCACCAGGTTGAGCACGATCGCGCCCGCGGCCGAGAGGGCGACGTTCACGGGCGAGACGACCGTGATCGCGGCGACGACGACGGTCACATCGAACACCATCTGCACGTACCCGGCACGCCAGCCGAGGCGCTCCTGCAGGAGCAGGGCGAGGATGTTGAACCCACCCAGGCTGGCCTTGTGGCGGAACAACACGATGAGTCCGACACCGATCACGAGGTTGCCGAACAACACGCCGTAGACCGGATTGAGGTGCTCGATCCCGAGGGCATACGGGTGCAGGGAGGAGAACGCCGAGACGAGCGCGACCGCGACGACGGTGCGGAGCGTGAAGTTCCAGCCCTTTTTCCAGAGAGCGAGGGCGAAGAACGGCACGTTGATCGCGAAGAAGAACACCCCGAACGGTATCGGAGCCGCGTAGCTCAGCAGGAGCGCGAGTCCGGCCGTGCCGCCGGTCACCGCCGCGCTCGCCTTGAGCAGGAACAGACCGAACGACGCGAGGAGGGTGCCGGTGAGGATTCCGAGAACGTCCTCGACGGCCGAATGGCGCGGCGCGACATCCGTGTTGAGTGTTCTGGGCTCGGCGGCCCGGGGAGATTTCGGCATTCTGCAAGTCTGCACGATGGCGCGGGTAACGTTTCGCACCCCCGCGTGGTTGTCCTCGGTATGACTGTTGCCCTGTCCATTCTTGACCTCGCTCCGATCGCGCCCGGGCAGACCGTGCGGGAGAGCTTCGCGGGAAGCGTGCGACTCGCACAAACCGCCGAAAAGCATGGCTACACCCGCGTCTGGTACGCCGAACACCACAACATGCCGACGATCGCCTCCTCGGCCACGAGCGTCCTCGTCGGCCACGTCGCCAGCCAGACGTCGACCATCCGGCTCGGCTCCGGCGGCGTGATGCTGCCCAACCACTCTCCGCTTACCATCGCCGAACAGTTCGGCACCCTCGCCGAGCTCTACCCTGGGCGGATCGACCTGGGCCTCGGCCGCGCCCCCGGCAGCGACCAGACCACCGCGCGGGCGATGCGCCGTGATCCCCGCGCCTCCGACCAGTTCCCCCAGGACGTGATGGAGCTGCAGGCCTATCTGCGCGGCGAGTCGGTCGTGCCCGGGGTGCAGGCGATCCCCGGTGCCGGCACGAACGTGCCGCTCTATATCCTCGGTTCCTCCCTCTTCGGAGCAGGTCTTGCCGCAGCGCTCGGCCTCCCGTACGCCTTCGCCTCCCACTTCGCTCCCGATGCCCTGCACGAGGCCATCGCCCTGTACCGGCGCGACTTCACGCCCTCGGCGCAGCTCGCCGAGCCGCATGTGATCGTCGCAGTGAACGTGATCGCCGCCGACGACCAGGCGGATGCCGTCCGGCAGTTCGAGGAGACGCGGCGGAACCGGGTGCGGGGCATGCTCACGCGCGGTCCGGCGTCGCCGGAATACAGCGACCAGCAGATCGACGCGTTCCTCGTCACGGCGGAAGGGCAGCAGATCGCGAAGATGATGCGCTACTCGGCCGTTGGCGATCCGTCAGCCGTGCGGGTCTTCCTCGACGACCTCGTCGCCGCGACCCACGCCGACGAACTGATCATCGCGCACGCCTCGCGAGACATCGAGGCGCGGCTGCGCTCGGTCGAGCTGACCGCCGGGGCCATGAACGGCGTGAGCGTCTGACGATCCCGGCGCCGTCGATCCTCCGGACGGGACGGTAGGAAAGGTCGGGACGGGCGGAAGGTTCGGGACGGGTCCGGAAGGTCCTCCTAAAAGGGGACTATCCGATTCCGGCAGGCGGTGGAGTTAATGTCAGCCACGAGTCGAGAGGTTCCACGAGCTGCCCGGGGTCACCGGCAGCCCCGGCCGACCGTCGTGAGAGCCGGAGATCTGATGTCACACCCCGCAGTAGAAACCCCCCGCCGCCGCACTCCAGCCGTCGCCTCCCTGTCCCTTCGCCTGATTTCCCGGGACGACGCGATCAAGACGATCCGCCTCGTCGTCGTACGGTGTGAGGATGACAGCCTGCAGGAGATCCGGTTCCGCGACCAGGTGATCGGCTTCATCCGCCGGGACGAGCCGTTGTTCCGCGCACTCAGCGGCACCCAGCTCGACGAGGCCTGTGAACGCGGACACTCCCTGCTCTGGGACAAGGCGGCGGCTCTCCTCGTCGACGCGAGCGGCCTGCTCCCCGCCTGATCCACCGCCCATCGGCGTGGGCGCTCCCGCTGGTGGTGCTGCAGGCACCGCGGGGGAGCGTACCGTGGAGTAGACCCGATCGATTTTCGATCGTGGGTAGACGCAGGGCAATTCTTGACTTCACCCGCGGATCTTTTCCCGCCGACCACTCCCATTCCGGTGAACGAAGGCCCCCGTCCCTGGCGCCAGACCCTCGACTCCCTGAGCGTCCCGAACTTCCGCTTGTTCACGGCGTCCAACGCGGTGGCCATGACCGGCACCTGGATGCAGCGTATCGCCCAGGACTGGCTCGTGCTGCAACTGACCGGCAGCGTCGCAGCCGTCGGGGTGACCGTCACGATGCAATTCGCGCCGATGCTCGCCTTCGGCCTCTTCGGCGGCGTGATCGTCGACCGCTATTCGAAGCGGATGCTGCTCATGCTCACCCAGTCGGCGGCCGCCCTGCTCAGCGCGGTCCTCGCGGTACTCACCCTCACCAACACCGTGCAGGTGTGGCAGGTCTGGGCGATCGCCTTCCTGGTCGGACTCGTCACCGTGATCGACAACCCCACCCGCCAGGTCTTCGTGAACGAGATCGTCGGTCCGCGCTACCTCCGCAACGCGATCACCGTGAACTCGACGGTCTTCCAGCTGGGCGCTCTGATCGGGCCGGCCATCAGCGGTGTCCTGATCGTCGCGGTCGGGTCCGGCTGGTCCTTCGGCATCAACGCCGCAGCGTGCCTGCTGACCGTCCTCGCCCTGACCCGGCTCGACGCCTCCGCGCTCTACCGCACCCCGACGGCGCCGCGCCAGAAGGGACAGCTCGTCGAGGGCCTGCGCTACGTCGTGTCCAAGCCGACCATCCTCTGGCCGATCGTGATGCTCGCGTTCCTCTCCGTCTTCTCCCTCAACATGCCGGTGCTCCTCGCCGCTTACGCCGACCACGTCTACAAGGTGGGCGCCGGCGGCTACGGACTGTTCAACACCCTGATCGCCGTCGGCGCGGTCGCGGGTGCGCTCGCTTCGACACGTCGGGCGAACATCCGCTTGCGCACGGTCATCGTCAGCGGCGGCGTCTGGGCGCTGATCCAGGCGAGCTCCGGCCTGATGCCCACCGAGATCACGTTCGGTATCGCCCTCATCGTCACGGGCGTCGCGAACCAGTTCTTCTTCACCGCGGGCAACCCGCTCGTGCAGATGTCGTCCAACGTGCGGGTGCGCGGGCGCGTCATGTCGGTCTGGGTGCTCGTTCTGCTCGGTGGCCAGGCGATCGGCGGACCCCTGATGGGCTGGATCGTCGAATCCTTCGGCCCGGACACCGGGATGCTCGTGTCCGGCCTCGTGCCCGCGCTCGCCGCGGTGGTCATCGCGCTGATCCTCGCGCACCGCAACGAGCTGCACCTGACTGTGCGCCTTCGCCGGCGCGGACGGCCGGGGGAGCACTGGGGCGGCTCGAACCTCGGCTCCTGAGCCGGCCCCGTGCCAGGCGTTTGCCGGAGCTCTGCTTGTTCCGCACCGGTTCGCACGACCGGCCACTGGACGGAATCGAATCTCCGGCCCGTTACGGTTGAAGAGGTCTGGGAAGGGAACTGCCACTGTGAGCGAAATTGCGGGTGAACTGGCGCGCGTGCGCGAGGCCTTCGACAAACCCACCCTGCGCTTGCTCGATCGCAAGTGGGCGCCGTTCGTACTCGCCGTCTTCAAGTCGGCGTTCAGCCGTGACCGCCGGAGCGTCCAGGCCGACCGCCTGCACTCCCAGGTCGACGCCTACCTCGCCGACCTCCGCTCCGTGGGCAGCGAGGTACCGGGCAAGAACGGCCGCGCCCTGTGCGTGCAATGGATGAACGACCTCTGGCTCTACCGAGAGACCGGGGAGAACGGTGAGGAGCAGTACTCCCTCTCCTCGCACGCCCTCGAAGCACTCCTCCTCGTCGACAGCCTCTCCCGCGATCGCGCCCTGATCAGCGAATCCCGCCTCACCACCATCGTCGACAGCGTGCGGCACCGCGCCACCCAGGCAAACCCCGACCGGGAAGCGCGCATCCTCCGGCTGGATCAGGAGATCGCCGAACGCACCGCCGAGCGCGACCGCCTGCAGGACGGCGGCGAGATCGTCACCGCGACCGACGAGCAGATGCACGAGGGGTACGCGAACCTCGTCGACCTGATCACGCAGCTGCCAAGCGACTTCAAACGCGTCGAGGAATCCGTCGCTGCCATGCACCGCCAGATCGTGAGCGACTTCCGTGGCGAGGAACGCCCCATCGGCGAGGTTCTCGACGAATACCTCGCCAAGACGGATGCCCTGATGTCGGCGACCGCGGAAGGCCGCGCCTTCGAGGGCGCCTTCACGCTCCTGCGCGACGACGCGCTGCTCCAGGACGTGAAGAACGACCTCGAGTCGATTCTCGACCATCCCTTCGCCACCCGTTTGACCACGGCCGAACGGCGAACGTTCCTGGGCACCGTCGGTCTGATCCGCAAGGGCATCGACGACGTGCTGACCCAGCGGAACGGCCTCACGACCACTCTCCGCGAGCACATCGTGAACCACGACGTCGTCAAGGACCGCGAGCTCGAGCGCCTGCTGCGCGAGATCAACAAGGAACTCGCGGTCTGGATGGAGACCGCAGGACCCCGTTCCACGGTGACCGCTGAGCTCATGCCCGGCGTCCTCGACGTCGAACACCTCCGCGAACGGTTCTACGATCCCCTGAACCACCGGCCACCACCTGACCTCGAGGACGTGTCCGAGTACGCCCCCGAACCGCCGAGCCTCGACGAGATGCGGCGGCAGGGCGGCCCGATGCTCGAACGGATGCGTGACGCCCTCGTGATGTTCCGCGGGACGGGCGACACGGTATCGGTCGGAGCGGCCTTCAACGACCTCGAACCCGCCCTGCGGCGCCCGGTCGAGATCCTCGGCATGCTGCAGATCGCGACCCAGGTCGATGCCCTCAGCCGCGCGCACCAGCTCGAGAGCTTCGAGACCGTACGGCCGGACGGCAGTCGGCGCACGTTCTCGGTTCCCCGCATCATCCTGAATGACGACGAAACGGCGGCCCTGGCCGCCCTGAACTATGGAACCGATCATGACTGACGAGTGGCCAGACGACCAGGACGACCGCGACGACGACGGCCTGGACGGTGACGCCGGCGCCGGAATCGATACGGCGATCGACGACGAGCCCGCAAGCTTCTCCCTCTTCGAGGGCGACGAGGGCGGCCTCACCGTGGAACAGCGCCGTACCCTGGTGCTCCTGATGAAGCACCGCTACGTGTCCGCCGCCCTTCAGCCGGCGGAATGGCGCACCCTGCTCGACTCGCAGCGGCTGCTGAAATCGCGCCTCAACGACATGTTCCTCGACCTGCACATCGACCTGCACTACCAGGTCGCGTTCAAACGGCAGGCCGTCTCCGAGGCGGGCGACCGGTTCCCGACCCTCCTGCACGACGTCGCCTATACGCGCGAGGAGACGATCCTGCTTGTGCTGCTGCGCCAGCGGTTCCGCAGCGAACGAGCCAACGGCCAGGACATCGTGCTCGTCGACCGCGACAACCTCGTTGAGAACATCGCCCATTTCCGCCCCGAGTTCTCTACGGACCGGTACGGCGACGCCCGCAAGGCGAGCGCCGCCGTCGACAGCCTCGCCAAAGCGCGGGTGCTGCTCAAGACGAGCGATCCGGACCGATTCCGTATCTCGGCCGTGATCGAGGTCCTGCTTCCCCTCGAACGCCTCGCCGAACTGCACGAGTGGCTCGTCGAGCAGAACGCAGCGGATGCCCCCACCACGGTGGAGCCTGACCCCGAAGAGCTGGACACCGAACGGGAGGCGATCTCATGAGCGATTCCCCGCTCTTCTACATCGACGGATCCACAGAGGGCACGACGCAGTGGCGCGCCGAACTGTTCCAGATGGTCAACTGGGGAGGATTCCAGGGCCACCACGAGATCACCTTCGCCCCGTCGGCGACCCTGCTCTCCGGGGCCTCCGGAACCGGCAAGAGCAGCCTCCTCGATGCCTACCTCGCCCTGATGATGCCCTCGGACACCCCGTTCAACGGTGCGTCCAACGACGCGGGATCCGGCAGGGCCCGGAGCCTCGACCAGCGCAACCTGATGACCTACCTCAAGGGCAAGACCGACTCCAACCGTGAGGCCGGAACCGGGGAGATGCAGGACCAGGTCCTCCGCGGCGCGCACGACGCGACCTGGGGCGCGGTCGCGATGACCTTCGTCGACGACAACGGTCGCCGGTTCACCGTGCTGCGCGCCTATTTCGTGCCGAGGGGCGCGACCAAATTCGCCGACATCACGATGAAGATGGCCACCCAGGACGGTCGCCTCGACCTCCGTGACCTCGCCGATGTCACCGAGGCGCGCTTCGACAAGCGGGCGCTCCGGACCCGGTTCCCCGACCTGGATGTCTTCGACACCTACGCCGCCTTCGCCCAGACCCTTTATACCCGGCTCGGCATCGGCGCCAACGGCGAGGGCGGCAAGGCGCTGCGGCTGCTCGCGCGGATCCAGGCCGGGCAGCAGGTCAAGACGGTCGACGGCCTCTATAAGTCGATGGTGCTTGAGGAGCCGGCCACCTACGCGGCGGCCGACAAGGCCGTCGATCACTTCGAAGACCTCGAGAGGTCCTACGGGGCGATGCTCACCGAGGCCCAGAAGGCGAAGGTCCTCGAACGAATTCCCGACCTGCACCGGGAGTACGAAACCGCGGCGGAGAAGGCGGACCTGATCGACACCTTCGGGGTCCATCGCACTGGTGATACCCCGTTCGTGCTCTGGCAGCTCCTCACCGAGCAGGGACTGCTCGAGGGCGCCGCCGACACCAATCGCATCCGTCGCCGCGACAATCAGGTCGAGCTCACCCGGGCCAGGAACGCCGAGACCGACCTGAAGTCCCGCGTTGCCGAGGTCCAGCACCAGCAGCGCGACAACGGCGGCGACGTCCTCGTCAGCCTGCAGAACGAGATCGGCCAGCTGCGGGACCAGCGCGACGACATCGGCGCCGAGCGCGCGAAGTTCGACGACCGCACCGCCGCCCTCGCCGTTCCGATCGCTTCGTCGGCCGAGTTCACCCTCGCGCAGAACGATGCGGAACGCTTCCTCGATGGGTTCTCCGCGGCCGAGCACGACCTCGAAGCCGAGCGCACGACCCTGCAACGGAACGCCTTCCCCGTCGAGGAACAGCTCAGGACCCTGGGCCAGGAGCATGACTTCCTCGCGGGCCGCGAAAACCTGATTCCCCAGCACCTGCACAATGCCCGGATGATGATCGCGGAGGCAGCGGGAATCCCCGCGGACGAGCTGCCCTTCGTCGCCGAACTCGTCGACCTCGCCTCCGGCGAGGAATCCTGGCGCCAGGCCGCCGAAGTCACCCTGTCGTCCGTCGTGCGCGTCATGCTCGTCGACGAGACACGGTTGCGCGACCTCAGTGCGGCCATCGAACCGATTCAGATCCCGGTGCGCATCCACTTTGAGGGCGTTGCGCTCCAGGTGCACCGGCCCCGCACCGGCGATCCCCGCTTCGTGTCCGGCAAGCTCGTCTACCAGGACTCGCCCTTCAGCGGCTGGGTCCAGGACCGGGTCAGCGCGCCGAGCCTCGACGCGCTCTGCGTCGCCGACCCGACCGACCTGGCCGGAGACGGCCCGCGGGTCACCCCGAGCGGTCAGACGCGCAACGGCAAGCGTGGGGCACACGGCTGGAACAAGGGCCAGGCGCCGATCATCGGCTTCTCGAACACCGGCCGCCTCGCCGAGATCGTCTCCGAACGCGCAGAGCTCACCGGTGCGGCCGAGGCCTTCTCCCGTGACGCCGCCGCCGTGGGGAAGCGCATCGCCGATCTCCGCGGCAGGCGAAGCGCCCACCAGTATGTCGTCGACACCACCTGGCTATCGATCGATGTGTCCGGAGCCGAGGCCCGGATCGCCGAGAAGGAAGCCGAATCGGAGCGCGTCCTCGCGGGCAGCGACATCCTCCGCTCCCTCAAAGCCGAGGAAGAACGTTTTTCCTCCGAACTCGAGGCTGCCCAGAAGCTCAAGCATTCGGCCGACGGGACGGCCGAGCGTCTCGCCGCCGAGCAGGCGCGGATCGTCGACCGTCAGGACGCCGTCTCCGGCATGCTTGACCGGATCGAACGGGACGAGGCGACCATTCTCTCCGAGGAGCACTTCGCGCACCTGACGGCACAGTTCGCCCTCGTCGGAGACCAGAGCGATCTCGCGGCACTCGAGGGCGGCGTTCGACGGCTCCGCGAGCGCCTCACCGAGCAGTCCGCGCACGACAGGGAGAATGCCACGAGCGCCCGGGATTCGCTCGTCCGCATCTTCGAGACGTTCCAGGGCCGCTGGCCCGACCCGAACATCGGCACCTCGCTCGAGTCGTACACGAGCTACCGCGACATCCTCGATGCCGTGTACACCCTCGGCCTGCACGAGCGTCGCCAGGAATGGAAGCGCCGGCTGTCGGCGTGGAGCGGGCAGGACCTCGTACCCCTCACCGCGGCGTTCAACACCGCCATCGAGGAGATCGAGGACCGGCTCAGGCCGATCAATGAGATCCTCGCGACCCTGCCGTTCGGGGCCGGCCGTGATCGCCTGAAGATCGCCCTCCGTCGCCTGCATCGCGACGACGCCACCGCGTTCCGCAAGGAACTCAAGGTGCTCGCGTCCGGGGCGACGGAGGACTTCACCGACGAGGAAACCGAGGCCCGGTTCACCCGGCTGCACAACTTCATGGCCCAGATCCGTCGGCCGGAACCCGGGACGCGCACCGAGTCGCAGCGGGATCTCCTGCTCGACGTGCGCAAGCACGTGGAGATCACCGCGGTCCGGTCGACGCCGGACGGCGTCGAGGTCAGCACATACTCCTCCCTCGGCGGCAAGAGCGGTGGAGAGTCTCAGGAACTCGTGGCGTTCGTCGTCGGGGCGGCGCTGCGTTTCCAGCTCGGCGACGAGAGCCGCACCCGCCCGCGGTTCGCACCGGTCTTCCTCGACGAGGGCTTCGTGAAGTCGGACTCCGAGTTCGCCGGCCGGGCCGTCGCGGCCTGGAAGGGACTCGGCTTCCAGCTCATCGTCGGCTCGCCGCTCGACAAGGTCACCGCCCTCGAACCGCACATGGAGCTCGTGCTCTCAATGACCAAGAACACGAGCACCGGCTACTCGTACATCACCCCGCTGTCGTCCCCAAATCCAGTCCCGGTAAGCTCGAACCATGGATGAAGAACAGACTGTACCGACCACATACGTCTTGCCGAACAAGGAATTCCTCGAGATCGCCGACGGCGACACACTCCCGGAAATCGGCGACGGCATCTACACCGGCGGCGTGGCCTACCGGGTCACGGACCTGTGGTTCATCGACGACGACGACGCGCCGTTGCCCTATGGCTTCAACGTGTTCCTGACCGAGGCACCCAAGAACGGCAACACCCTTCGCGAGTTCGACCCGATCTTTTTCGCGTAGAACTTCTTAGCCCAGACCGTCCGCCGCCGGATCGGCTCAAGCCCGGGCGGCGAGCTCGGCCTCGAGGCGTTCGACGTCCTCCCGGTGGCACAGTTCGGTGGCGGGGGTCGAGGCCGTAGCGCTCCCGGCGGCGACGCCCGCACGGAAGGCTTCTTCGGCCGTTCGCCCCTGGGCGAGCCGCAGCACGAAGGCAGCCACAAAGCTGTCCCCGGCCCCGACGGTGCTGATCACCGTCACCTTCGGCACCTCAGAGCGGATGACGCCGCTCGCGGAGGCGAGGACGGCTCCGTCCCCGCCGAGGGTCAGGGCCACATGCTCGGCGGAACCGGCGGCGACGAGCTGCGCTGCGGCATCCGCCTGGCTTTCCGGCGTGTCGAGCGTGACGCCAGCGTGGGCCTCGAGTTCCCGCAGGCTCGGCTTGACCAGGAAGACCCCTTCGGCGAGGGCGGCAGTCAGGGCAGGGCCGGAGGCATCCACGATGCACCGTGCACCGCTCGCGCGGGCGAGGCGGGCGACGCGCGCATAGAAGTCGTCGGGGACCCCGGGAGGCAGGCTTCCGCTCGCCACAATGTAGCCACCGACCGGCATCGAGGCGGCGAGAGTGTCGAGGCACGCCGTCCATTCCGCCTCCGTGAACTCCGGCCCCTGCAGCACGAAGCGGAACTGCTTGCCGGTACCCGTTTCATCGACCGTGAAACTCTGGCGGGTGCTCTCGCGGATCGGAACCATGACCGTGGGAAGCCCCTCGGTGGCGATGAGCTGGCGGAAGGCCTCTCCAGTGGGACCGCCGGCTGCGTAGAGGGAAAGCGCGGTTCCGCCGAGTCGACGGATGACCCTGGCCACGTTGATGCCGCCGCCGCCCGGGTCGATACGCGTCGCACTGCACCTCAACTTGTGCTCACTGGTCACCTGGGCCGTCGAGGTACTCACATCGAGAGCGGGGTTGACGGTGAGGGTCAGAATCGGCGGTGTCTTCACAAAGCTCGAGGCGTCCATCTTCCCAGTCTAGAAGCCGCTCCCTGCCGTTCCCGAAAGCGACGTTCGACAGGACATTGTGCGCTACTTCAGCGCCTTGGCCTTGAGCGCCTCGAACTCGGTCGCCGTGATCGAACCGCTGTCGAGGAGTTCTTTCGCCTTCGCGATTTCCCCCGACGGGCTCGCGGACGAAGCGACGGACCTGACGTAGTCATCCGTGTAGTCCTGCGCCTGTTGCACGCGTTCCGCCTGCCGCCTGGCCATGTCCGGGCCGCGGGCGACCAAGTAGACGAGTGCGGTCAGGAACGGAACGAAGACCAGAAAGATCAGCCAGACGGCCTTGGCCCCGCCACTGAGCTTGTGGTCCCGGAAGATGTCGCCCACGATCGAGAACAGCACCATGAGATAGGCGATGAACGCGAAACTCCAGAAGAAGAACCACACGACGTCCCAGAAATTCGAAAACATGAGCTTCTCCTTGCCTCAGGTGCTCTTGTCCGTTCGTGCGGTGCCAGTGTTCGTGGGTCTTCGGGGGTGTCAGCGCGGGTGGAAAATGGCAGCGCGAACCGAGCACAGGATCCGCGCCAGCGCTGGGCGAACTCGCCGGCAGCCCGAACATAGCGCGACCCGAGTTCGCCGGAAAGGGCTCCTTCAGCGGGAGTGGTCCGCATCTTTTGCGGCGGAACCGGCCGAGTCAGCGTGCGCCTTGATGCTCGCACTGAACGGGATTAGTGTCCCCAGTGTCCTGATAGAGCGTCTCGACGACGAGGTCGTGACGACGAGCGAAGGAGGCACCGTGCTGGGACCCATCGAAGTGCTCGTGGTTGCGTTTCCGGGAAACAAGTTCAACGGCAAGATCGTGCCGGCGCTGGCCGATCTCGTGGACAGGAACACGATCAGCATCATCGACGCATTGCTGGTGTCGAAGGATGAGACCGGCGAGGTCAGTCTCGTGGAGTTCGACGAACTCGGCATCGCTGAGGATGCAGCCGTGTCGGCTCTGGCCGCTCTCTTCGAGGGAGCCGACGGACTCCTCTCGGACGATGACGTCGACGAGTTGTCCGCCGACCTCGAGAACAACAGCTCGGCGGCCATCCTCGTCTTCGAACACACGTGGTTCAAGCCGTTGCGCGATGCGATCGTTGACTCCGGCGGAGTCCTTCTCGAAGACGTGCACGTGCCGGATTCGGTTGTCGACGAGGTGCTCCAGGCGATGGACGCATCCGGGGCCGACACCGACTGAGAGCCACACGCAATGACACGTGACGCGACAGGCAGTACGACGGGCGATACGACTCGGAACACGAAGAAAGGAACACAATGATGCGTCGAGGTGGGCGACCAGGCCTGATGGGGACTATGGCACGTACGGCTGTGATCGCGGGCACGGCTACCGCAGTCTCCGGCGGAGTCAGCCGGCGCCAGCAGGCCGCCCAGCAACAGCAGCAGCCGCAGTACGCACCGCCGCAGCAGGAGTCTGCGCAGGCGGCGCAGCCGGCGGCCGCGGCGGACGACAGCCTGTCCGCCCAGATCGAACGGCTCGCGACCCTCAAGACGGCCGGCGTGATCAGTGACGCGGAGTTCTCGGCGGCGAAGGCCAAACTCCTCGGCATCTGACAATTGTTACCGCAGGATTCATGCATGACTTTGTGTGACCTGCCGGCGGTCTGGGGACCAGTGTCGTGCACATCGTGGGAAGGACGTCCCCGGTGTCGGCATAACTCCTGCAAATTCCCGAGGTGGTGAAGCGGCTGCCCGGAATTCCGCGGCAGAAGAATCCTCAAACCGGAATCTGCAGGAGTTATGCGCGGAGCGGCTCGAGCTCGAGATCGGCCGCGGCGAGCACCTCGGCACCGGCATCGCGGAGGGCGGCCATGAAGGCGGCATGAACGGATGCCCCGGGAACCTCGGTGCCCTGGAACTCGAAGTCGGGTGCTGCGCAGGCGTTGTGCACCACCGTGACGGCGAAGCCGAGGTCGAGGGCGGCCCGCGTGGTCGCGTCGATGCACATGCTGCTCATCATGCCCATGATGACCAGATGATCGATATTCTCCGCGCGCAGCAGCCGTTCCAGGCCTGTGTCGACGAACGCGTTCGCGGAGCCCTTGGTCAAATGGCGTTCCTGTCCCAACGGCGCCACCAGCGGGTAGATCTCGACGCCCGCGGTTCCCGGGATGAAGAACGTCGCATCCGCTTCGGTGGCGAGGTGCTGGAAGTGCAGAACGGTGGTGCCGATCGCTCGGGCCGAGTCGAGGACACCCCGGGCGACCACCGCGGCGGGTTCACTCCCGGAGAGGGGATATGCGCCCCCTGGGAAGTAATCGTTCTGGATATCAATGACCACAATGCCAGTGCTCACACCTGCTCCGCTTCGTTTCCTGTGCCAATTCCCCCACACGACTCTAATTGTTACGGGCCGGATTTGCGGTGTCGTTGTGCTGCCGTATTCTCGGCTCCATCCTCCCTGTCTCCTCCCGCACCCGCAAGGACCTCGTGACCGCCCCATATTCCGGAATCTCCGTCGAACTACCCATGCTGACCTGGGGCGACCCGGCCGCGGCGCGGAGCGCACTGCTGCTGCACGGACTCACCTCCGCAGGGGCGGTCTGGTGGCGGGTCGCGAGCGGACTCGCCGCCGAGGGGTGGTTCGTGGTCGCCCCCGATCAGCGCGGCCACGGCCGTGCCCCGCGCACGACGTCCTATCCGCTGGCGGGATTCGTCGCCGACACTTTGCGGCTCCGCCCGGCGCACGGGAAGCCCTGGGACCTCGTCGTCGGACATTCCCTCGGTGGCGCCGTCGCACTCCTCGCAGCGGCGGGCAGCGAGGACTGGACTCGGAGCGTACTGTTGCTCGACCCGCCCCTCACCCTCGGGCCGGGCTCGGTCGCGCCGCTCCTGGCCGAGACCATCGCGGAAATCACCGACCCGAACGCATCCCAGATCCTGAGCGAGAATCCGGGCTGGCATGCGGAGGACGCGCACCAGAAGGTGGAGGCGGCGCGCGTGGTCAGCCCGTTCACCGTTGAGCGCGTATTGAGCGATACCAGCCCCTGGGATCTCGAACCGCACCTCGACGATGTCCGGGTGCCGATCCGGCTCCTCGGCGCCGACCCGGCATCGGGAAGCGCATCGGTGCTTCCCGAGCAGGGTGAGCGGCTCGCCGCTCGGCACGCGAACCTCAGCTACGCGTTCGTCGCGGGCGCAGGGCATTCGATCCATCGGGACTCGGCAGATCGGGTGATTGCCGAGGCGCTGCAGGCCACGATCACGGGCGCTCCTGCAACCAATCCATGACCGCGGGACACGCTTCGAGCACGGAAATGTGGCCGTCCTCCGGGCGCAGCCAGAGCTCCGCTCGGGGAAGACGTCGGTTGAGCCAGTCGGCGTGAGACGGCGGAACCACCCGGTCCCTGCCGCCCTGGACCAGCAGCACCGGCGCAGCGACCGCGGAAACGGGGAAGCCCCACGGGGCCACGAAGGCGAGGTCGTCGTCGATCAGGCCCCCTGGCCCCGCCTCCGAGGCCAGTCCGACATCGGCGCCCAGGGCCGCCCAGGGGTCGGCCAGTGCGTCGTAGTCCGCCTCGATGAAGCTGTCCGGGTCGAAGTCCTCGGTTTCCTCATAGGTCGTACGCTCCGCGCGACCGAGCAGCGCCGCGCGCAGGGAGGCGCCGTTCGTGGCCATGCTGGCGAACCAATCGAAACCGTCGGCCTCGAGCGGAGCCAGGGTCGCCAGGCAGCCCACCGCCGAGACCCGCTCCGGCAGCAGCGCAGCGCAGGCGAGGGCATGTGGACCGCCGCCTGACGCGCCCATCACGGCGAATCGGGCGATGCCGAGGGCGTCGGCGAGCTGTTCGACGTCTGCGGCTGCAGCCGCCACATCACGGCCCGGCAGGGCAGACGAACCGCCGTAGCCCGGCCGCCCATAGGAGATGAGACGGATGCCGCGTGCGGCGGCCGCAGACTGCAGCGGATCGAGCAGGGCGCCCGTCTGGGGTGACCCGTGTTGCCAGAGCACGGTGAAGGCCGAGTCCAGTTCGTGGTCGGGGGCGCTGTCGTGGACGCGCAGCGTGCGGCCGTCGCGAAGGTGCAGGTCCTGAATGAACACCATGGAGACATCCTAGGGAGCGGGCCGGGCACCGGGCCAGGCCGGGAAACTGCGAGGAATGGTGGCAACTCGCGGACCCAGGTCGCGATCCCAACTTGGACACCATGACATAGGTCATACTGGACTAATGGTCTTCGATATCATCGTCCTGAGCGCCCTGCGCTCGAGCCCCGCCCACGGGTACGAACTGAAACGCCGTGTGCAGCGGCCGAGCTTCGCAGCGCTGAGCAACAACTCGCTCTACCCTGCCCTGCACCGCTTCGAGAAGGCGGGCGCAGTCACGCACGCCGTCGCCGCCCAGGACGGACGTCCCTCCCGCAAGGTCTACACGATCACCGAGCTCGGTCGCGGACTCTTCCACGATCTCATCTCGACCCTGCCTGACGCCCTCGCTGGCAACGAAGAGGAATTCCTGATCCGGCTTGGCTTCTTCGACGAGGTGTCCTCTCGGGACCGAGCCGCCATTCTGGCGGCCCGCGCGGCGGCCCTCGACGAGAAGATCGCCCAGGTCGCCGCCCTCATCGCGACCCGGCCGGAGCGCGAGGGCACGGACTGGCCGAGCGTGAGCATGGAGCACCTGCTGTCGACCCTTCATCACGAGCGGGAATGGGTCACCGGACTGATGGACGACGAAGAGGGCACGGGCCATGTCGACTGAGACCGTTCCGTCCGCCGGAGCAGCCTCCGATCGGGTCGGCCTCGGTGCCGTCGCCCGGTACGGCCTCCTGGTCGGGCCGCTCCTGAGCATGATCGACTCAAGCATTGTCAACGTCGCCGTTCCGGACATCGGCCGGGAACTGAACGCGCCGCTCAACGAGGTGCAATGGGTCGTCAGCGGCTATCTGCTCGCACTCGGTGTCGCTCTCGCGGTCACGGCGTACGCGGCCAAGCGATTCGGCACCATGCGTGTCTACACGATCAGCATGATCCTCTTCGTGCTCGTTTCCGCGGCGTGCGCGGTCGCGCCCGACATCGGCTCCCTCATCGCGTTCCGCGCCGTCCAGGGCTTCGTCGGAGCGCCGCTCGTGCCACTGGCCCTGAGTATCCTGCTCGGCAAGGACGGGATCGGCGGCGGCACCATCCCGATCTCCGCTGCGCTCACGCTCTTCCTCGCGCCCGCGCTCGGGCCGACCCTCGGCGGCCTCCTGATCGGTGCCGGCGGGTGGCGCTGGATCTTTCTGGTCAACGTGCCGGTCGGCATCGTCGGGCTGCTCCTGCTGTTGCGGGTGCCCAAACACCTGGGCGCCCCGCCGAACGCCTCGATCCGCTTCGACCCGCTCGGGTTCACCCTGCTCGCCGCTGGCCTCACCGGCGCGCTCTTCGGGGCGACAGAGGGCTCAGCCGAGGGCTGGGGCGAACCGATCTCGTACCTGCCACTCGGAATCGGGATCGTCCTGCTGGTGCTCTACACGTTCTGGGCGCTGCACCGACCGAATCCGGCGGTCAACGTGCAGATGTTCCGGCATCGCAACTCGGCCGTCGCCCTCGTGCTGCAGGTGCTCTGTTCCGTCGTGGCCTTCGGAACCGTCTTCCTCCTGCCCGTCTTCACGCAGTCCGTGCAGGGCTACTCGGCCATCGCGACGGGACTCGCCCTCCTGCCCCAGGGCATCATCATGGGCGTCGGCACCTACGTCGGCCAGAAGCTCTCCGGGCGCATCTCGCTCAGGCTGCTCGTCGTGTCCGGGTTCCTGATCCTCGCTGCGTCGAGCGTGTTCCTGCTCTTCCTCGAGCAAGGCACCCCGCTCTGGGTGACGGCGCTGATCCTGTCCGGACGCGCCATCGCAATCGGCTTCGTCACGACGCCGCTGCTCATCGCGATGCTCGCACCCCTCCGAGAGGACGAACTGGCCGACGGAAACACCCTGTTCAACATCACGCAGCGGCTGGGCGGGTCGATCGGCGTCAGCATCCTCGGGTCCATCGTGGCCGGGGGAGCGACCCTCGAAGCGACCATCGACGCGTTCCACTTCGTCGGAGCCATTCTGATCGGGCTCGCCCTGATCGGGGCGGCCCTTGCCCTCTGGCTGACCCAGGGCAGGGACACGCCCGTGCCGCTCGTCAGCACCGTCGCCGAATAACGGCGCCGAATAACGGCGGACAGACTGTATTCAGGTCCTAAATTCAAGATGAGAGACGTAAAATTATGTGAGTAAGTATCGCATTCGTGTTCGATTCGGGGTAGAATCGGGGCATGGCAGGAGCTTCGGATCCCCAGTCACACACCCCGCAGACACCCGATTCCGGGGCCGCGGGAGATCAGCCCACCATTGATGTCGAGTCGGCCCATCCGGTCGCCGTTGCCGAGGGTTTCGAGGGTGAGGCAGGGTTGGCCGGGTCGGTGCCGTCGGTGCATGCGGATGCTGTCGCCCGGCTCGTCGAGGCGCAGGCGGCTCTCGCAGAGGCCCTGGCCGCGATCCCGGTCGGACTGCTCAGCGACACAGAAGCGGTGAAGGCGCTCAGCACTGTGGAGGCGATCGGACGCAACGTTGATGCAGCCCGGGTGACCACGGCGACGGATGTGGACCGGCGGGCGCGGGTTTTGGGCCGGGAGGGTCTGGCGTGGAAGATGGGGTGCCGGGGCCCCTGGGACGTGCTCACGCGGGTGACCCGGGTCTCGGCCCGGGAGGTGAAGCGGCGGACGAAACTCGGGGACGCGGTGTTGCCCCGCCGGGCGGGCCTGGCGGTGTTGCCGCCGTTGTTCCCGGTGGTCGGGGCCGCCCTCGCCGCGGGGGATATCGGGGTGGAAGCGGCCGAGCTGATCGCCACGGGACTCGGGGCGGTCAGTCACCGGGCGGTCCCGGCCGAGGTCGAGGTCGCCGAACGTGCCTTGGTCGCCACGGCGGCCGGGTGGATCACCCCGGAAACGGAGATCCTCGCCGGCGCCGGGGTGCCCGCGGCCGCGGACCTGATCCGCGGCATGGTGCTGCAGTGGCAGGCCATCCTCGACCCCGACGGGGTCCTGCCCCAGGAAGACCTCTTCGAAGCGAAGTCCAACATCGGCTTCGGACAACTCAAGAACGGCTTGTATCCGGTGAAGGGTGGGGTGACCCCGGAACTCTTCGGGATGATGAACACCCTCTTCGACGCCTTCCTCAGCTTCCACGCCCGGCCCGCCTTTCCAACCGAGGAGGAACAGGCCCGGATGGATTCCGGGCAGATGATCCCCGGCGCCGAGACCGCCGGCACCGACGCGGGCACGGGCCCGGAACTGGACGTGATCGAAGCGGAATTGCGGGAGCGCCGCGCCGATACCCGCACGGGCGGGGAGAAACGTGCGGACATCCTCCGGGCCCTGTTCGAGCATGCCGCCCGGGACGAAGACACCCCGTCGATGGGCGGGTCAGCCCCGACCGTGATGGTGCACGTGAACGCCGCCGACCTCGCGAGCGGCGTCGGCGTCGGGTGGATCGACGGCGTCGAGGCCCCGGTGTCGCTCAAGACCGTGCATCAGCGGATCTGTGACGGCGGCTTCCAAGGCGTCCTGTTCGGGGAGAACAACCAGGTCCTCAAGCTCGGTCCGGAACGAAGGTATTTCAACCGGGCGCAACGCCGGGCGATCACCGCCCGCGACGGCGGCTGCATCATCCCCGGCTGCAAAGCACCGGCTCACTGGGCCGAAGTGCACCACGTGAAGCCGTGGGCGCAGAACGGACCCACCACGGTCGACAACGGTGTCCTACTCTGTTGGTTCCATCACCACACGATCGACACCTCCGGGTGGGAGATCCGCATGGTGAAAGGCTCACCCCAGGTCCGGGCCCCGGGGCTCATCGATCCCCAGCGACTCTGGCGGCCACCGAACAGGCACCGCGCCCATCAGGTGCTTACCGGGCCACCGAACCGCGACTGACCGGGGCTGCGCAGCGGAAGCCCACATGGCTCATCCCCGTGTCGATCGGTTGCGGTCGTCTGGCCGAGGGCCGGTACCGCAGGCAGTAGCTGTCCGCACACAGGAAAGACCCGCCCTTGACGACCTTGCGCGGTACGGCGAACTGGGGCTGAGCCGGATCGAGGCTTTCCTCCTAGGTGCAGCAGCCTGAGCCGGAATCAGCGTTCGTGCGGTTTGTCCACCCCGGATGGGGGAGGCGCTAGTCGACGGCGCGCTCGATCCCCGCCGCGGCATAGATGGCATCGATCGCCGTCATATTCCCGAGGGAATCGTCCCCCTCCGTGAGGAGCGGTTCACCGCTCGCTAGGCCGCGCACGACCGCATCAAGCTGGTGATCGTAGGTCTCGTTGCCGCGCACCGTGAGCCAGCTCTCGATTCCCCGGTTGACCTCGCGGATGCTGTGGCCGCGGGACGGGAAGACCATGTTGTCGACGTGCACGCTGCCCTCGGTTCCGACGATGTCGAACGAGGTGTTGAGGAGAGTGCCTGCGATCATGCTGGACGAGACCCGGGCGGTGACCCCGGAGGGGAACAACAGCGCGGCATCCATGCTCATATCGGCCCCCAGCGGGTTCAGGGTGGCTACGGCGCTCGTGACGAGGGGTTCCTCACCCGTGAGCGCCCGCACCCAGTGCAGCGGGTAGCAGCCGAGGTCCATCAACGAGCCACCGCCGAGGGCCGGGATGTGCCGGATCGACGTCGGGTCGAAGGGATTGCTGCCCGAGAACTCACCGCGCAGCGATACGAGCTCGCCGAGCCGGCCGGAGGCGACGATGGCGTCGAGCTCGAGGCTGAGCGGGTGATACCGGTCGTGGAACGCCTCGATGAGACGTCGGCCGGTCTCGGCGGCCGCCCGGCGCATCCGCCCGGCCTCGGTGGCGTTCATCGTGAAGGGCTTCTCGCATAGAACGTCCTTGCCGGCCTCGAGCGCTGCAATCGACCACTCGGCGTGCTCGGAGGGCGGCAGCGCGACGTAGACGAGGTCGATCTCCGGGTCCGCCAGGAGTGCGCGGTAGTCGCCGTATGATCGCTCGATGCCGTGTTCCAGTGCGTAGGCGGCGGCAGCGGATGCCCGGCGCGAGGCAACCGCGGCGATCACGACATCGGTGCGTCGCCGCGCCGGCCGGATGATCGCGGCCGGTGCGATGCCTGCGGCACCGAGGATTCCGATCCGGAGCATCAGCGCACCGACCCACGGGCCGCGGCACTGCGACGACTATTTGTTGCGTTTAGGGACATATTCGGGACACTACCATTGAGCAGCGGCCTGCCGCCGCATCTGTCGAAGAAACGAATCGGAGGGTCCCGTGCCTGAACCCGTTTCCCCGGCCGGCCGCCGTCGCCTCGCGGTTCTGGGGTCTCCGATCGGGCACTCGCTGTCGCCAGTGCTCCATGCCACGGCCTACGGCCTGCTCGGCGTCCCGTTCGACTATTCCCGGGCCGAGGTCCGCACGGGGGAGCTGACCGCGTGGCTCGCCGCCCTCGACGACAGCTGGCTCGGACTGAGCCTCACGATGCCGCTCAAACGCGAGGTCCTCCCGCTGCTCGACACGACGTCGCCGCTCGTCGACGAACTCGGCGTCGCGAACACCGTGCTGTTCACCTCCGACACCGACACCGGCCGGCGCCGGGTGCACGGCTTCAACACCGACGTCGACGGCATCGTCCGCACGGTGACGGCGCTGGACCCGGCCTCCTCTGCCGTGATCCTCGGTGGCGGAGCGACGGCAGCCTCGGCGCTCTACGCGGCGCACGTGCTCGGCGCGGCGGAGATCACGGTCTACCTGCGCGATCCCGCCAGGGCCGCCGAGCTGGTGGCGCTCGGAGATCGGCTCGGGGTCCCCGTGCGGCTTCGGCGGCTCGGCGAGCTCGCCGGCGCCGGACCGCTGCCCTTCGTGATCAGTACGCTACCGGGCGGGGTCGCCGATGGCCTCGACCTCCGGCCAGTGGGTGCCGGTTCCATTCTTTTCGACGTCGCATACGACCCCTGGCCGAGCCCGATAGCCGAGGGCTGGGCTGCCGCAGGCGGCGTCGTCTTCAGCGGCCTCGACATGCTCGTCGAGCAGGCGATCAGCCAGGTGCGCATCTTCACCGGCGGGGAACAGGACGAACCCGTGCCCGGTGAGGCGGGCATCCGTGCTGCCATGCGGGCCGCCGTCGGCCTTTCACCCCACCAGGCACCGGCCCAGGAGTTAGCAGGGGGCGAGGCATCGTGACCGGCACGACGGGGCGCCCCGCGGTGCGGTTGCGCTCGATCGTGCTCGGCGAGGGCAGGCCGCAGATCTGCGTTCCGCTCGTCGGGGCGACGATCGCCGAACTCTCGGCGGCCGCGTCCGGGCTCGTCGCAGGCGACTACGACCTCGTCGAACTCCGGATCGACTTCTTCTCCGGCTGGGACACGCCGGCGGCGGTCCGGGACGCGATCGCCGTCGTGCGTGCCGCCCTCCCGGAGGAGGTCCCGGTGATCTTCACGTTCCGCACGAAGCGGGAAGGCGGGCAGCGCGACGTGTCCCCGGAGGCCTACGCCGACCTGATCGGGCTGGCGATCGCCGCCGGCGTCGATGCGATCGACGTCGAACTTTTCACCGAGCGGGCGGTCCTGCTCGGCATCGTGAGCGCGGCCCACGACGCGGGCGCCGTCGTCGTGATGTCCTCGCACGACTTCGAATCCACACCGCCGCGGGCCGAGATCCTGGCGCGTCTGGCGGAGCAGCAGGAACTCGGGGCGGATGTGCTCAAGCTCGCGGTGATGCCGTCGAACCCGCGCGATGTTCTCACCCTGATGGACGCGACCGCGGAGTTCGTCGCGGAGCAGGCCCGGTGCCCGGTGATCACGATGTCCATGGGCGGACTGGGAGTGGTGTCGAGGCTGGCCGGGGAGACCTTCGGTTCCTGTGTCACGTTCGGTTCCGTCGGAGCCCCGAGCGCACCGGGTCAGATCGAGGCTCGCGAGTTACGGGCCGTCCTGGACCTGGTGCACGCAGCCCGGTGACCGGGCCGGCTGATCCCCGCTAGATCGCCGTGTCGTCGAGCTCGAGAGTCGATTCGCGTTCGCGGAAGATGTTCAGCTGGCGACGCCGGTACTCGGCGAACACGCTGCCCACCTCCGACGGTGCCAGGGGCTGGGCGTTCCCGGTCTCGTCGGCATGCTTCAGATGCTCGGTGTATTCGACGTTCTCGTGTTCGGACTTCTGTGGCAGGTCGGAGGATTCGTGGTTCATGGGGATACCCAATTCTTTCTCTGGGGTGAGTGTGGGGGAGCTGCGGCGGCGAGCAAACCAGGGACAACCGGCAGTGGTGCCAGGCGTTCCTCGTGAGCGCTCTCAGCGCGTGGTGGGGGCCGATGGGCGGCGCAGCGGATGATGTCGCGAACGGACGTGAGGCAAAGCCTGAAGTCGTTCCCGCATCAATGGTCCTTCCGTGATGAAGCGGTTTCTCGAGTGCGGCAGTACGGCGGGTAACCGAACGGCCGACGGGGATCCTGAAGCACTTCATCGGGCGGAGGAGCTTTGGAGGAACGTTATGTGATTCCCTCCGCGATGTCAACGGCCGGATATCGGCGATCCATGAGATATTCCTGAGTACCGCGAAGTTTCAGGCGAGGTCACCGTCGTGCGGGAATAGGAAACCCCCGATCGCGGTTGGGTACGATATCCATGCAAATGCATTGAAAAACTGCCCGAGAAAATGCAGTGAACACTCAGAGAGGCTGACCATGCAGTTCGGAATCTTTTCGGTCGGAGACCTGACAACCGACCCGACCACCGGCCGTACCCCGACCGAGCAGGAGCGCATCAAGGCGATCCTGACGATCGCCCAGAAGGTCGAGGAAGTCGGCCTCGACGTCTTCGCACTCGGTGAGCACCACAACCCGCCCTTCGTGCCCTCGAGCCCGACCACCATGCTCGGCTACATCGCGGCCAAGACCGAGCGCATCATCCTCTCCACGGCGACGACCCTGATCACGACGAGTGACCCGGTCAAGATCGCCGAAGACTTCGCCATGCTGCAGCACGTCGCCGACGGCCGGGTCGACCTCACCCTCGGCCGCGGCAACACCGGCCCGGTCTACCCGTGGTTCGGCCAGGACATCCGCCAGGGCATTCCGCTCGCGCTCGAGAACTACGCGCTCCTGCGCCGGCTCTGGACCGAGGAATTCGTGGACTGGGAGGGCCAGTTCCGCACCCCGCTACAGGGCTTCCAGTCGACGCCCCGCCCCCTCGACGGGGTCGCGCCGTTCGTCTGGCACGGCAGCATCCGCACCCCCGAGATCGCCGAGCAGGCCGCGTTCTACGGCGACGGGTTCTTCGCCAACCACATCTTCTGGCCGGCCTCGCACACGGCGAAGATGGTCGGCTTCTACCGCCAGCGCTTCGAGCACTACGGCCACGGCACCGCAGAGCAGGCGATCGTCGGACTCGGCGGCCAGGTCTTCATGAGCAAGAACTCGCAGGACGCCGTGAAGCAGTTCCGCCCGTACTTCGACAACGCTCCCGTCTACGGCCATGGCCCGAGCCTCGAGGAGTTCACCTCGCAGACGCCGCTCACCGTCGGCAGCCCGCAGGAAGTCATCGACCGCACCCTCGAGTTCCGGGACTATGTGGGCGACTACCAGCGCCAGCTGTTCCTGATGGACCACGCCGGACTCCCGCTCAAGACCGTGCTCGAGCAGCTCGATCTGCTCGGTGAAGAGGTCGTGCCCGTGCTGCGCCGCGAGTTCGCGAAGAACCGCCCGGCCACGGTACCGGATGCCCCCACCCACGCGTCGCTGGTCGCTGCGGCTGCCGCAGCTGCCACGGCACCCGTCGGCTCTCCGATCACGGTGGCCTGACCATGACCGAACGCACCCGTACCATCGCCGTCGTCACCGCGGGCCTCAGCCAGCCGTCCTCCACGAGGATGCTCGCCGACCGTCTCGCGGAGGCGACCTCCGCCCGCCTGACCGAGAAGGGCATCCCCACCGAGGTCAGGATCTTCGAACTGCGCGATGTCGCCCTCGACGTGATGAACAACATGCTCACCGGGTTCCCGAGCCCGAAGCTCGACGCGGTGATCGAAGCCGTGACCGGTGCGGATGGACTCATCGCGGTCACGCCGATCTTCACGACCAGCGCGAGCGGACTGTTCAAATCGTTCTTCGACGTCATCGACAACCGTTCGCTGACCGACATGCCCACGGTCATCGCGGCGACGGCGGGCACCGCGCGCCATTCCCTGGCCCTCGACTACGCCATCCGCCCGATGTTCACCTACCTGCACGCCGTCGTCGCCACCACCGCGGTGTTCGCGGCTGCGGAGGACTGGGGAAGCGGCGCGGACACGGTCAAGACGCTGCCCGACCGCATCGACAGGGCGGCCGGGGAGCTTGCGGCGCTCATCGCCGCCTCCGACCGCTCCAGCTCCGTGCGCGACCCGTTCACGATCGACGCATCCTTCAGCCCGACCGGTGGCTTCCAGCCCTCGATCTGACCCGTTCCCTGCGAGAATGGGGGAATGCCCGCACCCACCGCTCTCCCCGCTGACCCCGAGCTGCTCGCGCAACTCCTGCTCGCCCGTCGCGCCACCGCATTCTTCGCGCACGAGCTCAACGGGCTGTCGAACGTTGACCTCGACGGGGATTCGCTGCTGCCCGGCTGGAGCCGTCGTCACGTGGTCGCGCACGTCGCGTACAACGCGAGGGGCATGGTCCGGCTCGTGACCTGGGCGCGCACCGACGTCGAAACGCCGATGTACGCCTCGAACGAGGCCCGCGACAGCGACATCGCCGCCGGGGCGGAGCTCGACCGCGATGCCCTGCGAACCCTGTTCGACGTCGCGACCATCCAGCTGGACGCCGCGTGGCGCCGGCTCACGCCCGAGACGTGGAGCCACCCGGTCCGGACTCCGAGCGGCCGCGAGATTCCCGTGTCCGAGACCGTGTGGATGCGCAACCAGGAACTCTGGGTGCACACGGTCGACCTCGCGACCGGCGCCGCCTTCGACGACGTGCCGGTCGAGGTGCTCGACCGGCTGCTCGCCGAGATCACCTCGGCGTGGGCTGCGCGGGGCGACGGGGGAGATCTTGTGCTCTCGGTCACCGGAGCCCAGCCCGAGCGCAGGTTCGGCGACCTCCGTTCCGAGCATCCCGTCGTCGTGTCCGGCAGCGTCGCTGGCCTCGTGAAGTGGGCGACCGGGCGGGGCGGTTCGGACGTGACCTCGAGCACCGGGACTCCGGCCGACCCGCCGCGGTGGCTCTGAGCCGCCTGAACGCCCGCGTCGCGTGGGAGACTGGGAGCCGAAGCAACGGGGGCAGAGTGTGGACGATCCGCGCGCGAACATGCAGGACAACCGACTGATCGCCCTCGGCGCACCGCGCGCGGACTGGACGAAGACACCCGGGCGTTCGCTGGGATTCTGGATCACCCTCGCCGGCTTCGCCCTCGCGCTCGTGGTCCCGTTCTGGGGAGTCATCGCCGTCTTCGTCGGGTTCGCGTACTCGCTGCGCGCCGTCAGGGTCATGCCCGCAGGCGTCCACGGCCGTAGCCTGGTCCTGTGCGCCCTCGGCATCGCGGCAGTGACCGTCGTCGTCGTCGTGGCCCGCGGCATCCTCGGGATCTGACTCCGTTCGCCGACCGCGTAACCGGACGTTTCCCAGCCTGGGGCGGGAATGAAACGAACGGCCCGACGTTGAGTTGAGTCAACAGCACTCAAGTTTGAACATCAGGAGGTCTCGTGCCTACATTCTTCGGCCCCGCCGATTCCGGCAACGGTTCGTTCGACGAGTTCATCGCCCGTTACCTGCAGGGCCAGCAGGGCGCAGCACCGGCAGGACGACCGATCGACATCACCCGGCTGCTCAGCCGCCGCACCCATGAGGTGCTCGCCGAGGCCGCCCAGTACGCCGTCGACCACGGGCACTCCCACGTCGACGTCCTGCACATCCTCCGGGTCCTCGTCCTGCGCGAACCCGCCGCCCAAGCGATCCGGAATGCCGGCGCAGACCCCGCTGCCCTCGCCCTGGCCGCCGAGCAGCGCCTGCCGGAACGTTCCGACCCGACCGGGGACGCGACGCCAGGCCTCACCCCGTCTGCCCAGCGCGCCCTCCTCGACGCGCACCAGATCGCGCGCGCCTTCGGGTCGACGTACATCGACCCCGAGCATCTCTTCTTCGCCTTCGTGGTGAACGAGGACTCCCCGGCCGGCCAGATTCTCGCCTCGGCTGGCATCACCCAGGAATCCCTGCAGGCGGGCGCGCGCGAGCCGCAGTCGGATGCAGCGGGCGGGGCCCCTGGCCAGGCATCAGCCCAGGCCTCCGCGTCCGAGACGCCCACGCTCGACACCTACGGCACCGACCTCACGGCCCTGGCCCGCGACGGGAAGCTCGACCCCGTGATCGGCCGTGCAGACGAGATCGAGCAGACGATCGAGATCCTCTCCCGGCGCACCAAGAACAACCCGGTGCTGATCGGCGAGGCGGGCGTCGGCAAGACCGCCGTCGTCGAGGGACTGGCGCAGGCCATCGTCGCGGGAACGGTGCCGGAGCAACTGCGCGGCAAGCGCGTCGTGGCACTCGACCTCGCGGCGATGGTCGCAGGAACCCGGTACCGCGGCGACTTCGAAGAACGCCTCGGCAAGGCCATGGACGAGATCAGCGCCCACAGCGGCGAGCTCGTGATCTTCATCGATGAGCTCCACACCGTCGTCGGCGCCGGCGGATCCGACGACGGCGGCATGGACGCCGGGAACATCCTCAAGCCCAGGCTCGCGCGCGGCGAACTGCACGTGATCGGTGCCACGACGCTCAAGGAATACCGCAAGGTCGAGAAGGACCCGGCCCTCGAACGCCGTTTCCAGACCGTGCGGGTCGGTGAGCCGAGCATCGACGACGCGGTCAGCATCCTCGCGGGGCTGCGCGGCCGTTACGAAGAGCACCACGGCGTGCGCTACACCGACGAGGCGCTGCGTGCCGCCGTCGAGCTCTCCGCCCGGTACGTGCCAGACCACTTCCTGCCGGACAAGGCCATCGACCTGATCGACCAGGCCGGCGCCCGGCTGCGCCTGACCCTCGGCTCACTGCCCGACCGTGACGCCCTCGAGGCCCTGCGTGCGCGCGTGGTGACACTCGAGGAGGCCAAGAGCGCGGCCGTCCTCACCGAGCAGTACGAAGAGGCCTCCCGGCTGCGCGACGAAATCGAGGCGGTGCAGTCGCAGCTGGCGCGCGAGGACGACCCCACGCAGGCGCTGGCGGTGGAGGCCGTCGTCGGAGAGGCCGAGATCGCCGGCGTCATCGCCCGCGCGACCGGCATCCCCGTCGCGCGCCTCACCGCGGACGACCGGTCCCGCCTCGGCCTGCTCGAGGCCGAGCTGCACGGGCGCGTCGTCGGCCAGGACGACGCCGTCGAGCTCATCGCCAAGGCGGTACGCCGCAACCGCACCGGGATGAACGATGCGGGCCGGCCGGTGGGGAGCTTCCTGTTCCTCGGGCCGACGGGCGTCGGCAAGACCGAACTCGCGAAGGCACTCGCCGAATCCCTGTTCGGCGACGAACACGCGATGGTGCGCTTCGACATGAGCGAGTTCGGCGAACGCCACACCGTGAGCCGGCTCGTCGGGTCCCCTCCCGGCTACGTCGGCTACGACGAGGCCGGGCAGCTGACCGAGCGCGTGCGCAGGAACCCGTACTCGGTGATCCTGCTCGACGAGATCGAGAAGGCCCACCCCGACGTGTTCAACCTGCTGTTGCAGGTGCTCGACGACGGACGCCTGACCGACGGCCAGGGTCGCACCGTCGACTTCCGGAACACGGTCATCATCATGACCTCCAACCTCGGCTCCGAGTTCCTCGCCAGCCGGAGCGGCGCCCTCGGCTTCACCGCCCAGATCGACGGCGGGGCCGACAACGGCTTCGGCTCGGAGAAGGCTCTCCGCGACCGGGTGATGGGCAAGCTCCGCGAGGCCATGCGCCCGGAATTCCTGAACCGGCTCGACGAGATCGTGCTGTTCCGCAAGCTCGAGGCTCCGCAACTGCACGACATCGTGCAGATGCTGCTCGGCGGGACGCGCACCCGGCTCGCCGCCCAGGGCTTCGGCCTCACGGTGACCGAGGAGGCGATCGACTGGATCGCCACGCGGGGATACGAACCCGAGTACGGCGCCCGGCCGCTCCGCAGGGTGATCCAGCGTGAGCTCGACGACAGAATCGCAGACCTGCTCGTCGGCTCCGACCTGCTGGCGAGCACGGGTGTCGAGGTCTCGGTTTCGGAGGGCGCCCTCGTCGTCGCCGCCGCGGCATCCGCGCCGGGGCAGACCCTGCCCATCGCGGCCTAGGGAGTCGCAGCAAGGACTCGCCGCCAGACTGTTTCAGCTCCTGGCGGCGGTCCCTGCGGCGATCTCGGCGGCGATCTCGGTGTCGGAGCGGGCATTGAACACGCCCCACATGATGTGCGTCGGACCGCTGCCGTCGCTACCGGGGGCGGCAGCTCGGGCTGTCCACCGGTTGACGAGGGCGGCACGGCCGAGGTCCTCGAGGGAATCGGTGATCCTGATCTTCCTGAGCTTTCCTGCCACGACGCTCCCGTCCTCGGCGAGCCGCCAATGGCGATCGCTCGCGAGCACGCGTCCGATCTCTTCCTCGGTGAGCCAGCGCGAAAAACTGCGACCGGGCGGGTCGATGTCGGTGAGTTTCATGCTCGAAACTGTACCCAGCTTTCCGGGCGCCTGATTGAGAACCTGGACTGGTCAATCACAGCAATGACGACTGTTGGACAGATCAGTGCTCGCGGAGGAGGCTGAAGTCATGGAATACACACACCTCGGTCGTTCTGGTCTGTCCGTCTCCCGCCTGTGCCTCGGCACCATGAACTTCGGGCCGCTCACACCGGAACCGGAGGCGCACTCGATCATGGACTCGGCGCTCGCCTCGGGGATCAACTACTTCGACACGGCGAACGTCTACGGTGGCGGCCTCGGGCCAGGGGCCACCGAGTCCCTCGTCGGCCGGTGGTTCGCGGGCGGCGGCGAGCGCAGGGAGCGAACCGTGCTCGCCACCAAGCTCTACGGGACGACCTCGGATTGGCCGAACAACGGCCGGCTCTCGGCCCTCAACATCCGCCGTGCCCTCGACGCGAGCCTCCGCCGGTTGCAGACGGACTACATCGACGTCTACCAGTTCCACCACATCGACAGGGAAACTCCCTGGGACGAGATCTGGCAGGCCATGGAGACCGCCGTCGCTCAGGGCAAGATCCTCTACGCCGGCAGCAGCAACTTCGCCGGGTGGCACATCGCGACGGCCCAGGCGGAAGCGCGGCGCCGCAATTACACCGGTCTCGTGAGTGAACAGTCGATCTACAACCTCCTCACCAGGGACCTCGAGCTCGAAGTGCTCCCGGCGGCGCGCGCGAACGGGCTCGGCGTGATCGCCTGGTCCCCGTTGCAGGGCGGTCTTCTCGGGGGAGTGCTCGGCAAGGAGCGCGACGGGAAACGGCGCCTCGAGGGCCGATCCGCCGAGACGCTCGCCGCGCACCGACCGGCCATCCAGGCCTTCGAGGACTTCGCCGCAGAGCTGGGACACGAGCCGGGAGACGTGGCGCTGGCGTGGCTCCTGCACCAGCCGGGAGTGACGGCGCCGATCATCGGGCCGCGGACCCAGGCCCAGCTCGACGACGGTCTCCGGGCTCTCGACGTCACCCTCGACGCTGCGGCGCTGGCCCGGCTCGATGAGATCTTCCCCGGGCACAAGCCCGCCCCGGAGGATTACGCCTGGTGAACAGGCACGAACCGGCTCCTGAACCGGATTCTGAACGGAATTCCCACACGAATACTCCAGCCACCGATAGCACCGTCAACCGCTCGAAGAAGGAAACCATGACGACCCGAACACTGCCGACCCGAATGATCGCCGACCGCGCCGTGAGCACGATCGGACTCGGCGGAATGCCGATGTCGATCGAAGGACGACCGGATGCGGCCAGGTCCGTCGCGACCATCCACGCCGCCCTCGACGAGGGCGTGACCCTGTTCGACACCGCTGACGCGTACCACCTGCACGCCGACGAGGTCGGCCACAACGAAACCCTCATCGCCGGAGCGATCGCGTCCTGGGGCGGGGACACGAGCGACGTACTCGTCGCCACGAAGGGCGGGCACCTGCGCCCCGGAGACGGCACCTGGTATGTCGACGGCCGCCCGGAGTACCTCAAGAAGGCCGCGGAGGCGTCGCTCGCGCGACTCGGCGGCGAGGCGATCGGCCTCTACCAGTTCCACCGGCCGGACCCGGCGGTGCCGTACGCCGATTCCATCGGGGCGCTCGTTGAGCTGCTCGACGCCGGCACGATCCGCCTCGCCGGCATCTCGAACGCGAACGTCGATCAGATCCGGCTCGCGAGGGAGCTCCTCGGCGGACGCCTCGCGAGCGTGCAGAACCAGTTTTCTCCCGCGTTCCGCAGCAGCGAACCGGAGCTCGAGCTCTGCACCGAACTCGGAATCGCCTTTATCCCGTGGAGCCCGCTCGGCGGGATCTCCTCCGCGTCCCGCCTCGGCGAACGCTTTGCGCCGTTCCAGCAGGTAGCGGCCGACCGCGGCGTCAGCCCGCAGGTCGTCTGCCTGGCCTGGCACCTCGCGAAGTCCCCTGTGGTCATCCCGATCCCCGGAGCCTCCCGGCCGGAGAGCATCCGGGATTCGGTTCAGGCTACCGGACTCCTGCTCACGCCTGAGGAACTGGCGCTGCTGGGCTGATCCCGGCGAGCCGGGTGAGGAAGGCCGTGGCGGCCGGGCTGGGCTCGTACGCCACGGCGACGGCGACGGTCCAGGGCGGCATCGGATCCTCGATCTGAATGGATCGCAGGAGGTCGGGACGCTTCGCCGCGAAGCTCTCCGGCACGATCGCGACACCGAGGTTGTAGCCGACGAGGTCGAGCAGCGGATGCACGTCGTTGACCTCGAGGGCGGCCCGATAGTCGAACCCGGCGGCCGCGAAACCGCGCCGGGCGAGGGTGTGCGCGCCCCAACCGGCGGGGAAGCCGACGAGGGACTCGGCGTGCAGGGACGCCAGGTCCACTGAGCCCCTGGACGCGAACGGGTGATCGGGATGGCACAGCACGACGAGCTTCTGGGTGCTGAGCGGACTGAGCCGGATACCGGCAGGCGGGTCGCCCGCCGAGACGATGAGGGCGACGTCGGTGCGGCCGCTCGCGACACCCTCGATGAGCTCGAGAGACCCGGCGTGCCGCAGACGTACGTCGACTCCGGGATGCGTCGTCCGGAAGCGGGCGAGCTCTCCGGGAAGGTCGACCGAACCCAGGCACGGCTCTGCGCCGACCGTCAGTCGACCGAGCATGAGGCCGCGCACGGCCGCAACCGCGTTCTGGGCGGCGGTGGCACTCGCGAGCGTCCGGAGTGCCTCGACCAGGAAGGCCTGGCCGGCGACCGAGAGTTCGACGCTGCGGGTGCTGCGGATGAAGAGTGAGGTCCCGAGCTCGCTTTCGAGCGCCCGAACGGATGCCGACAGTCCGGACTGCGAAATCTGCAGGATGTCGGCGGCCCGGGTGAAGTGGCGTTCCTCGGCGACGATCACAAAATGTTCGAGTTGGCGAAGTTCCATTCAGCAAGGCTAGTGCGTGAATCGATGCCATTCACAGCCAGGACGAATGGATCCGCCGCCTCGTCTTTTCGCGGTCAGGGGTCGATACTGGTCCCGAAGCGCGCCCCCCCCAGCGGGGGCCCCCC
>NZ_JASJVI010000005.1:0-100674 GCF_035019865.1 Cryobacterium sp. 10I5 | reverse complement strand
CGCCCCGCCATGGTCGAGTAGATCGTGAGCAGGTTGGCCACGCCCGGCTTGTTCTCCCGGTCGAAGACGACGCCGCCATCGGCATCCGTCACCGCGCGTATGATCTTCTTGGCGGTGACCGAGGGCTCGTCGAGCACCCAGATCACACCGGCGTGCGATTCGGCCGACTTCGACATCTTCGACAGCGGGTTCTGCAGGTCGTAGATCTTGGCGGTCTCCTTCTGGATGGAGGCCTCCGGGACCACGAACGTGTCGCCGAAGCGCGTGTTGAACCGTGCCGCGATGTCGCGCGTGAGCTCGACGTGCTGGCGCTGGTCTTCTCCGACGGGTACGACGACCGTGTCGTAGAGCAGGATGTCTGCGGCCATCAGGATCGGGTAGGCGAACAGTCCGACCGTGGTGCCGTCGGACCCCTGCTTGGCGGACTTGTCCTTGAACTGGGTCATCCGGCTGGCCTCGCCGAAGCCGGTGATGGTGTTCAGAACCCAGGCGAGCTGGGCGTGCGCGGCAACGTGCGACTGCACGTAGAGCGTCGAGGCGTCGGGGTCGATCCCGCTTGCGATGTACTGCGCCGCGGTACGGCGGGTGTTCTCCCGCAGTTTGGCCGGGTCCTGCGCGACGGTGATGGCGTGCAGGTCGACGATCGAGAAGAACGCGTCGTGCGTCTCCTGCAGCGACTTCCAGTTCAGCAGGGCGCCGATGTAATTGCCGATCTGCAGCGATTCTGCCGACGGCTGCATGCCGGAGTAGAGGCGGGGCTTGTCCATGATTCAGATCTTTCGTAGCGTGTGGCCTAAGGGCCGGAGCCGGTGGCGTGAAATGGGTCGAAGGGGGAGTGGCGAGAACCTCACGGGCCGGGCCGACACGTTCCGAACCGGGGTGCCGTTCGGTGTGCCGGGCCGGAGGTCGGAGGCCCGTCCGTCAGAGTGCGTAGTCGACGACGACGGGGGAGTGGTCCGACCAGCGCTGGTCATAGGCATCCGCTCGGTCGACCGTGTAGTCGACGACGGATGCCGCCAGGAGCGGGGTCGCGAGCTGGTAGTCCAGTCGCCAACCGGTGTCCGTGTCGAAGGCCTTGCCGCGCTGCGACCACCAGGTGTACGGGCCCTCGACCTCGCCGGCCCACTTGCGCCCGACGTCGACCCAGCCGAGACCTGCGCCGGCGTTGTATCCGGCTTCGTCTTCCGCGCCGAGGATGCGGTCGAAGTACGCGCGTTCCTCCGGCAGGAACCCGGCGTGCTTGCGGTTGCCGCGCCAGTTCTTGATGTCGAGGGTGCGGTGGCCGACGTTCAGGTCGCCGAGCACGACTGCGCGCTCGCTGTGCGCCGCGAGCTCGGGCAGCCGCGCGAGCATCGCGTCGAGGAACTTGTACTTCTCGACCTGCTTCGGGGTGTCGGTCTCACCGGAGTGCACGTAGGTGCTCACGACCGTCACGATCGTGCCGTTCACCTCGTAGTCGGCCTCGAGCCAGCGCCCGGCGCTGTCGAAGTCCTCCGCGCCGAGTTCGACCCGGTGAATGGATGCCGTCGACCGGCTCGCGAGGGCGACCCCGGCCCGGCCCTTGGCCGTTGCGGCATCGTGGAGGATGCTCCACTCCGGCCCGAGCAGACCTTCGAGGTCTTCGGTCGACGCACGGACCTCCTGGATGGCGAGGATGTCGACGTCCCGTCCGGCCAGCCAGTCGCCCATCCCCTTGCGGTAAGCGGCGCGCACCCCGTTGACGTTGATCGTCGCGATGCGAAGCGGCTGGGCAGACGGCGTTGAGGCTGCAGGCGTAGACGGCATGGTTCAAGTCTAGGTCGACCCGGCCCGAACCAATTCGACGGAGTTTTTGGGTTTTGCGAGCGTGAGAACGCGATCTCAGCGCCTTCCGAGCACAATCTCCGTCGAATTCGTCAGGGGTCAGGCGAAGGGGGCTGCGCGCTTCTCGGCGGCGCGCACCCGGCGAGCGGATGCCCAGCGCCGGCCCCAGGAAGACGTCGCGTGCGCGGCCTTCGCGTCCCGCAGCTCCGCGAGCGCGGCGATCCGCCGCGCCTCGAGCTCCCGCGCTTCGGCCGCAGCAGCGGCCTCGTCCGGGTTCACCGGCTGCGGCGGGATGCCCGCGTCCTGCATCCCGACCGAGATCCACGACGCGGTGAGGAGGATCACCGTGTTCATGAAGTTGAACCAGATCAGCAGCCCGATCACAACGGCGAAGGTCGCGAGCAGGGGGTTCTTGCCCGCCCCGCCGAGGAGGGTGCCGCCGAGCACCTTGAGTCCGCCGAGCGCGACCCCGCCGAGCAGAGAGCCGGACACGAGCTTCCGGAACGGGATGTGCACCCGGCTCAGCACCCGGAACAGTACGGCGAGCGTGAGCGTGTCTATGACCAGCACGACGAGCAGCCCGATCGTGCGCGCGCCGACGATGAAGCCGAGCGAGTCCCGCGAGACGCCGAGGAAGCCGAGAATGCCGCCGAGGGCCTCTGTGCTCGCGAGCGAGATCAGCGCGGAGACGATAAGGGCGAGTCCGAAGCCCGCGCCGAGGCCGAGCTCCCTGAGCTTGACGAGCAGGAAGAAGGTGCCGTCGCGCGGCATCCCGAAGATGCTGCGCACGGCCTGCGAGGTCGTCGACAGCCAGCCGAGGGTCGTGCCGATCAGGCCGACAAGAGCGATCGCGCCGGTCCAGGTCAGCGTCCCCGGGCTCGCGAGCTCGGTCGGGTCGATCACGCCGCCCTTGCCGATCAACCCGGGGACGGACTGGTTGATCAGGGCGTACAGCTGGTCGAGGAGCGCCGGGTTCGAGGTCAGCCAAAGTCCGGCGATCGAGAAGCCCACCCAGATCGCCGCGAAGATCGCGAAGATGGCCTGGTAGGTCATGCCCCCGGCGAGGATCGCGCCGCTGCTTTCCCCGAAGTGCGTGAACGCGCGCACGGGCCGCCACTGCATCACGTTCTTGGCCAGGGTCGTCAGTCGGTTCACGAATGCGGGAGGCTTCACCGAATCAGCCTAACGATTTCCCGCGCCTTCTCCAGAAACCCCCAGTTCGGGGGTGCTTTCAGCCGTGAGGGTGTCTCACCTCTTGCGCGTGCGCGTGCGAATCTGCGACGATCCGAGGGTTCACCCGTTCAGAATGGTCATTCGACACCCGAAGCGGATGCCCCGACCGGACCCGTCCGCCACGCCCCGGTGTCGCGCGGTCGGGTCAGCACGGCTCGTGCGGCACTGCTCGAGCCGGGTCGGTCTGGCTCGTGGACTGAGCGACGGTCACGACGGCCCGGCCAGCCGGGAGCGTTGCGACCAGCCGGTGGCGACGAAACCCGAGTCGGCGCCACCGGCTACCCCTGCTGATACTCATGGTGCCGGCACGTTGCCGTGCGGGTGCCGAGCGCTGCCCGCGCCACGCAGTACGGGCACCACGCAGTGCGTGGTGCCCGTAGCGTTGGTGCCCGGTGGTACTGATCTTGGGTGCTGCGCGACCGATCAGGCCGTGCCGCGCAGGATCGCCTGCTTGACCTCGGCGATCGCCTGTGTCACCTGGATGCCGCGCGGGCACGCCTCGGAGCAGTTGAAGGTCGTGCGGCAGCGCCAGACGCCCTCCCGGTCGTTCAGGATGTCGAGGCGTACGGCGGCGTTCTCGTCGCGCGAGTCGAAGATGAAGCGGTGCGCGTTCACGATCGCGGCCGGGCCGAAGTACTGCCCGTCCGTCCAGAACACCGGGCAGCTCGAGGTGCACGCGGCGCAGAGGATGCACTTCGTGGTGTCGTCGAAACGCTCGCGCTGGGCGACCGTCTGGATGCGCTCCTTGCCGCCGGCCGGCGCGGTGTTGGACACCAGGAACGGCTGAACGGCCCGGAACGACTCGAAGAAGGGCTCCATGTCGACGATGAGGTCCTTCTCGAGCGGAAGTCCCTTGATCGCCTCCACATAGACCGGCTTGGTGATGTCGAGGTCCTTGATCAGGGTCTTGCAGGCCAGGCGGTTGCGGCCGTTGATGCGCATCGCATCCGAGCCGCAGATGCCGTGCGCGCAGGAACGCCGGAACGACAGCGAGCCGTCCTGCTCCCACTTGATCTTGTGCAACGCGTCGAGCACCCGGTCCGTCGGGTACATCTGCACGTCGAAGTCTTCCCAGTGCGGCTCGTCGTCGACCTCCGGGTTGAAGCGCCGGATGATGAGCGTGACGGTGAAGGACTGAATCTCCTCGGGCACGACCGGGGCGTCTGCGAATGCGGTGCTCACTCAGTACTTCCTTTCCATCGGCTGGTAGCGCGTGATCGTGACTGGCTTCCAGTCCAGCGCAATGTGGTCTGCGGCATCCGCTGAGAGCGGGTCGCCGGTGAGGTACGCCATCGTGTGCACGAGGTAGTTCACATCGTCGCGCAGGGGGTAGTCGTCGCGCATGTGGCCGCCGCGGCTTTCCTTGCGGTTGCGGGCCGAGTACACGACGACCTCGGCGAGGTCGAGCAGGAAGCCGAGTTCGACGGCCTCGAGCAGGTCGGTGTTGAACCGGCGGCCCTTGTCCTGCACGCCGATGTTCTTGTACCGGTTGCGCAGCGAGTGGATCACCTCGGTGACCTCGGAGAGCGACTCGTCGGTGCGGAACACCTGCGCCTTCGCGTCCATGGTCTCCTGGAGTTCGCGGCGAAGCACGGCGATGCGCTCTGTCCCTGTCGACGAGCGGATGCCCTCGAGCAGGTCGCGCACCGTCCCGGCCGGGTCGTCGGGCAGCGGGGTGAACTCTGCGGTCTTCACGTACGCGACGGCGTTGTTGCCCGCGCGCTTGCCGAAGACGTTGATGTCCAGGAGCGAGTTGGTGCCGAGGCGGTTCGAGCCGTGCACGGAGACGCACGCGCACTCGCCTGCGGCGTAGAGGCCGGGAACGACGGTGGTGTTGTTGCGCAGCACCTCGGCGTTGACGTTGGTCGGGATGCCGCCCATGGCGTAGTGCGCCGTCGGCATCACGGGCACCGGTTCGGTGACCGGGTCGACGCCGAGGTAGGTGCGGGCGAACTCGGTGATGTCGGGCAGCTTGGTCTCGAGCACCTCGGCGCCCAGGTGGGTGCAGTCCAGGTACAGGTAGTCCTTGTTCGGTCCGGCGCCGCGGCCCTCTGCGACCTCCTTGACCATGCAGCGCGCGATGATGTCGCGGGGGGCGAGGTCCTTGATCGTCGGGGCGTACCGCTCCATGAAGCGCTCGCCGGAGGCGTTGCGGAGGATCGCGCCCTCTCCGCGGGCTCCCTCGGTGAGGAGGATGCCGAGGCCGGCGAGGCCGGTCGGGTGGAACTGGAAGAACTCCATGTCCTCGAGCGGAAGGCCCTGGCGCCAGATGATGCCGACGCCGTCACCGGTGAGGGTGTGCGCGTTCGAGGTGGTCTTGTAGATCTTGCCGAAGCCGCCGGTCGCGAAGATGAAGGCCTTGCCCTGGAAGACGTGCAGCTCGCCGCTCGACAGGTCGAGCGCGACGACCGCGGACGGCTGGTCGACACCGTCGACCGGGGTCATCACGAGGTCGAGCACGTAGTACTCGTTGAAGAAGTTGATGCCGCGCTTGACGCAGTTCTGGTACAGGGTCTGCAGGATCATGTGGCCGGTGCGGTCGGCGGCGTAGCAGGCGCGGCGCACGGGCGCCTTGCCGTGGTCGCTCGTGTGGCCGCCGAAGCGGCGCTGGTCGATCTTGCCCTCCGGGGTGCGGTTGAAGGGGAGGCCCATGTTCTCGAGGTCGATGACCGCGTCGATGGCCTCCTTCGCGAGGATTTCCGCGGCGTCCTGGTCGACGAGGTAGTCGCCGCCCTTGACGGTGTCGAAGGTGTGCCACTCCCAGTTGTCTTCTTCGACGTTGGCGAGGGCGGCGGCCATGCCGCCCTGCGCCGCTCCCGTGTGCGAACGGGTCGGGTAGAGCTTGGAGATGACCGCGGTGCTTGCGCCGGGGCCCGCCTCGATGGCCGCGCGCATCCCTGCGCCGCCTGCTCCCACGATCACGATGTCGAACTTGTGGTAGTGCACTCCGTCGATCACAGTGGACTCGGTCGGTGCGGTGTTTGATGCATCCGTCATGTGCTGGTGTGAGCTCCTAGATGGCCGGGCAGAACGAGGGGAGAAGGTCGGCGGGCGAACCGGCCGGGCAGGGGTCGAAGGTGAAGACCACGAGCGTGCCGAGCACGATCAGGACCACGACGGCGGCGAGGATGGCGCCCTTGAAAATACCGCGGGTGACCCGCTGCGTCGCGTAGTCGTTCACGATCGTGCGCATGCCGTTGCCGCCGTGGATCAGGGCGAGCCAGAGCATCGCCACGTCCCACCACTGCCAGAACGGGCTTGCGAGCTTGCCGGCGACGAAGCCGAAGCTGATCGCGTCGACGCCCTTGCCGATCATCAGGTTGACGAAGAGGTGACCGAAGATGAGCACGATGAGCACGACGCCGGAGGCGCGCATGTAGATCCAGCCCCATTTTTCCCAGTTCGTGCCGCGCTTGCCGGTCGGGCGGGCGTATGGGCTCCTGGGGGAGTCAAGTGTGGTTGCCATGGCTGCTCCTCCTAGTGGCTGAAGACGTTCATGAGGTGGCGAGGGGCGAAGCCCAGCATCGTGACGACCCAGAGGCCGATGACGACGTAGAACATCACCTTCTGGTACTTCGCGCTCCAGAAGTCGATCAGGATGATCCGGATGCCGTTGAACGCGTGGAACACGATCGCCGCGACGAGCGCGGTCTCACCGAGGCCCATGATCGGCGTCTGGTAGCTCGAGATCACTGCGTTGTACGCCTCGGGGCTCACGCGCACGAGCGCCGTGTCCAGAATGTGGACCAGCAGAAAGAAGAAGATCGCAACACCGGTGATCCGGTGCAGGACCCACGACCACATGCCCTCGCGGCCCCGGTACAGGGTGCCTGCGGGGCGGCGTGACGTGGTCTTCTGCTGGGATGTCAATGTCCGTGCCGATTGCTGAGGCATGACCAACCTTCCCTGGCTGAATGAGCGGCCTCGAATGGTGCAGGCCGGCACTGCGCTGGTGCGCGTGCAACCATCCTAAGTGTCTCTAGGCCGAGATATTATCCGCGAAGGCCCTCAGCGCTGCATTGACAGCGGAACCGCCGTCATTACGCGTATGGCGGCGCGTTCGTCGATGACTTTGTCGTAGTACCCGACAAGGGTTTCGCAGACGTTCTCCCACGACCGGCCGAGCACGGCCCTCCGGCCGGATTCGCCCATCCGGAGTCTGAGAGGGGCGTCATCGACGAGGCGCGTGACGCACCGCCGCAGGTCGCGTTCGTCGTCTGGGGCGAAGAGGAAGCCGTTGTCGCCGTGCGCGACGAGGTCGATCGGGCCGCCGGCGTGCGGGGCGACGACGGGGAGCCCCGCCGCGTGCGCCTCCTGGATCGTCTGGCCGAAGGTCTCCTCTGTCCCGGCGTGCAGAAAGACGTCGAACGCGGCGTAGGCGTCGGCGAGGGCCGACCCGGAAAGCCGGCCGAGCCAGGTCACCGGCACACCGGCGAGTTCGCGCTGGATGAGCGGCACGGACGGCCCGTCGCCGACGAGGGCGACACGGATGCCGGGAATGCCCCGGAGGGCACGGAAACGTTCGACCTGTTTCTCCGGCGCCATCCGGCCGACGTAGCCGATGACGACCTCTCCGTTCGGAGCCAGGCGCTTGCGGAGCTCGGCGACGGCCGGTTCGCTCCGGCGGTTCGGGTGGTAGCCGACGAGGTCGACGCCGCGCGTCCACCGGGCGAGCCTGCGCACGCCGACCCGTTCGAGGTCCGCCATCGAGGCCGAGGATGGCACCAGGGTGAGGTCTGCACCGTCGTGGATCCACTTGACCAGGCGCCAGGCGACCTTGGTGGCCTGGCCGAGCCGGTTACGCCTCGCGTAGCCGGCGACATCCGTCTGGAAGATCGCGACGCTCGGGATATCGAGGCGGTTCGCCGACGCGATGCCCTGCGCGCCGAGGAGGAACGGGGACGCCGCGTGCACGACGTCCGGCCCGAAGTCGGCGAGCAGGCGCTGCACGTGCGGGCTCGGCATCCCGACCGGGAACTGGCGGTAGGAGACGGCGGGGACGCTGAACACGGGAAAGCCCGCGTATTCGGCCGGAGCACCGGCCGGGGCGATGACGATCGCCTCGTGCCCGGTGCGCTGCAGGTGCTCGAGCACCTTGCAGACGCTCGTGGTGACCCCACTGACGGTGGGGAGGAAACTCTCGCTGACGACGGCAACCCGCATGTTTCGAGCGTATGCACCCCTCGAAACAAGCACGTGAATACGCGGAACGACTGCGTGAATACCCGGTGAACACCCCCTCTTCGGCCTGTAGTCTGGCCGAATGACCCAGGCACCTGACCCACTCGAGCGCTTCTACAGCGTGATCCCCGCCGGCGGAATCGGATCCCGCCTGTGGCCGCTCTCGCGCGCGGACGCCCCGAAGTTCCTGCACGACCTCACCGGGTCCGGCCAGACGCTGCTCAGGGACACCTGGGACCGACTGGCCCCGCTCGCCGGCGACCAGCGCATCATGGTCGTCACGGGACGCGCGCACCGCGCCGCCGTCGAGGCGCAGCTGCCTGAGCTCGCCGACCTCAACGTCGTGCTCGAGAGCGAGCCGCGCGAATCGACGGCGGCCATCGGCCTCGCCGCCGCCATCCTGCAGAAGCGCGAACCCGGCGTCATCATCGGGTCCTTCGCCGCCGACCACGTCATCAAGGGCGCCATCCTGTTCCGACAGACCATCGTCGAGGCAGTCGCGGCAGCGGATGCCGGGTACATCGTCGCGATCGGCATCCGGCCGACCGAACCCGCGATCGGCTTCGGCTACATCAAGACGGCCGCGCAGCTCGACATCCCCGGGGCCCCGAACGCGCAGTCCGTCGACTCCTTCGTCGAGAAGCCCGACCTCGCAACTGCGGAGGCGTACGTCGCGAGCGGCCACTACCTCTGGAACGCGGGCATGTTCATCGCCAGGGCCGACCGCCTCCTCGACGAGATCGGTGCGGCAGAGCCCGAGCTGCTCGCCGGGCTCCTCGAACTCGCCGACGCCTGGGACACCCCGCGCCGGGGCGCCGTCGTCGACAGGGTCTGGCCGAAGCTCAAGAAAATCGCGATCGACTACACCGTCGCGGAGCCCGTCGCGGCCCGCGGCCAGCTCGCCGTCATCCCCGGCCAGTTCGACTGGGACGACGTCGGCGACTTCGCGTCGATCGCCAAGATCCATGCGAACGGGCGGAAGCGCGACCTCGCGATCCTCGGTGAGGGCGCACGCGTGCTCGCAGACTCCTCGAGCGGCATCGTCGTGAGCCACACCGGCCGGATGATCGCACTGATCGGCGTCGAGGACATCGTCGTCATCGACACGCCGGACGCACTGCTCGTCACGACGAGCGCGAATGCGCAGAAAGTCAAGGCCGTCGTCGACGCCCTCAAGCTCTCCGGAAGCAGCGACGTTCTGTAACCGCGTCCACGGAATCGTTTGTGCAGGTCTCCGCCTGATTACGCACGGAATTGTTTCGCGCAGGTAGCGGCTTGATAACGCTTAGCGCACCTATCGAGTTTGCTCAACTGAGCAGTGAAACATTGGGTAACCTGATTGCACACAGCCCCGTCGAACCCGCGCCGGGCCAGCAATGGAGGTCATCTTGACAATCACAAAACGAAGGGCCGTTTTCAGCGGACTCGCCACCCTGGGCGCGGTCGCCCTGCTCGCCGGTTGTGCGGCGGCGCCGAGCACCGGCGGCGCTACCTCGACCGCTGCGGTCACTGACTTCACCCCGTGCATCGTCTCCGATGCCGGCGGCTTCGACGACAAGTCCTTCAACCAGTCCAGCTTCGACGGCATGACCCAGGCAGCGGATGCCCTCGGCGTCAAGTTCAAGCAGGCCGAGTCCAAGACCACCGACCAGTATGCGGGCAACGTCAGCAGCATGGTCGACCAGAACTGCAACTTCATCCTCACGGTCGGCTTCGCGCTCGCGAACACCACCCGCGACGCGGCCAAGGCCAGCCCCACGACCGATTTCGCCATCATTGACTCCGCATTGTCGAACGACGACTTCAGCCCCCTCGCCCTCGACAACGTCAAGCCGGTGCTCTACGACACCGCCCAGGCCGCCTTCCTCGCCGGATACCTCGCGGCGGGCACCACCAAGACCGGCACCGTCGGCACGTTCGGCGGCAAGCAGTTCCCGTCCGTCACCATCTTCATGGACGGTTTCGCCGACGGCGTCACGTTCTACAACACCCAGAAGTCGAAAACCGTCAAGCTTGTCGGTTGGGACAAGGCCGCGCAGACCGGTACCTTCGCGGACAGCTTCGACGACATCAGCAAGGGCAAGACCATCACGGCCGGCCTGATCGACCAGGGCGCCGACATCATCCTCCCCGTCGCCGGACCGCTGTTCCAGGGCACCGCCCAGGCGATCCAGGACTCCGGGAAGGACGTTGCCATCGTCGGCGTCGACAGCGACCTCTACGAGACCGCACCGGCCACGAAGGCGCTCTACCTCACCTCGATCATGAAGCAGATGGCTGACGCCACCAAGACGATCGTCGTCGACGCGGCGAACGGCAAGTTCAGCGCGACCCCGTACATCGGCACCCTCGAGAACAAGGGCGTCGACATCGCGCCCCTGCACGACTGGGAGTCCAAGGTCGACCCCGCCCTCGTGAAGGAGGTCGACGCGATCAAGGCCGACATCATCAGCGGCAAGCTCACGGTCACGTCGCCGTCCACCCCGAAGTAACACACCAGGCAGTGCCATCGCGGGGAGGCCAGCGAGAGCTGGCCTCCCCGTGTGCTTTGACCCCCGGCCGCCGACCCCCCCCCGGTCGACCGCTCAATAGAATCGGGAAGTATGAAGCTCGAACTTCGCGGCATTACGAAGAGATTCGGTGCCCTGGTCGCCAATGACCACATCAACCTCACTGTCGAGGCCGGCGAGATCCACGCGCTGCTCGGGGAGAACGGCGCAGGGAAGTCCACCCTGATGAACGTGCTCTACGGCCTCTACCGGGCCGAAGAAGGGGAGATCCTGCTCGACGACGTCGTCCAGCACTTCTCCGGGCCCGGCGACGCCATGGCGGCGGGCATCGGCATGGTGCACCAGCACTTCATGCTCATCCCCGTCTTCACCGTCGCCGAGAACGTCATGCTCGGCCACGAGGAGACCGGGTTCGGCGGCCGCCTCGACCTCCCGGCGGCCCGCCGCCGGGTGACGGAGATCTCGGCCAGGTTCGGGTTCGACGTCGACCCCGACGCCCTCGTCGAGGACCTCCCCGTCGGCGTGCAACAGCGCGTCGAGATCATCAAGGCCCTCTCCCGTGACGCGAAGGTGCTCGTCTTCGACGAGCCGACAGCCGTGCTCACCCCGCAGGAGACCGACGAGCTGATGGGCATCATGCGCCAGCTGCGCGACGCCGGGACCTCGATCGTCTTCATCACTCACAAACTGCGCGAGGTGCGCGCCGTCGCCGACCGGATCACGGTCATCCGTCTCGGTGCCGTCGTCGGCGAGGCCTCGCCCACCGCGAGCAACGAGGAGCTCGCCACGATGATGGTCGGCCGCGCCGTCGACCTCACCGTTGACAAGTCTCCTGCCGAACCGGGGGCACCCGCACTGGTCGTCACCGACCTCACCGTGCTCGACCCGCGCGGGCAGGTGCTCGTCAACAACGTGAGCTTCACCGTGCACGCCGGCGAGATCCTCGCCATCGCCGGGGTGCAGGGAAACGGACAGACTGAGCTGACCGAGGCCCTGATGGGCCTCCAGCCCCGCGTCTCCGGCGACATCACCCTCGACGGGGCCTCGCTCCGCGGCCACACGGTGCGCCGGATCCTCGACGCCGGCGTCGGCTTCGTGCCGGAAGACCGCACCGAGGACGGCCTGGTCGGCGAATTCACGATCGCCGAGAACCTGATGCTCGACCGGTCGCACCAGCCGCCGTTCGTCAGGCGCTTCAACATGCAGCTGTCCTTCCTCGCCAAGTTCGCCCAGGACAAGGTCAAGGAGTTCGATGTGCGCTCCCAGGGCATCGACACCCTCGTCGGCCGCCTCTCCGGCGGTAACCAGCAGAAGGTCGTGCTCGCCCGCGAGCTCAGCCGCGAGCTGCGGCTGTTCATCGCCGCCCAGCCGACCCGCGGCCTCGACGTCGGTTCGATCGAATTCGTGCACGAACGCATCATCGCGACCCGGGATGCCGGCACACCGGTCATCGTGATCTCGACCGAACTCGACGAGGTGGCAGCCCTCGCCGACCGGATCCTGGTGATGTTCCGCGGCCGCGTCGTGGGCATCGTCCCCGGCGACACCCCCCGAGCCGTACTGGGGCTGATGATGGCCGGCGAAACGCCGACCGAAGAAGGAGCGGCAGCATGAGCGAGACCCTGCAGACCCCGCCGGTTTCCGGTGGGAAGCCGGCCCAGCCTGGCCAGCCGGAGCAGCCGAGCCGCGCGTACCAGCTCTTCCGCGAGATCACGACCGGGAACGCCATCATCTCCGTCCTCGCCGTCCTGCTCGCCCTGTTGGTCGGTGCGATCCTGATCGCCTTCACCAATGAGGACGTCCAGAAGGCGTCGGTCTACTTCTTCTCCCGGCCGGGCGACACCGTCGTCGCGGCCTGGAATTCCGTCTCCGGCGCGTATTCCGCCCTGTTCCAGGGGTCGATCTACAACTTCCGCAAGCCGGACTTCGCGTCAGGGATCAAGCCGTTCACCGAGACGCTCACCTTCGCGACCCCGCTGATTGCGGCCGGCCTCGGTGTCGCGCTCGGCTTCCGGGTCGGACTGTTCAACATCGGCGGTCGCGGCCAGATGCTCATCGCTGCCGCGCTCGGCGGCTGGGTGGCCTTCGCGCTCGACCTGCCCGCCGGCATCCACCTCGTCGTCGCCCTCGCCGCCGGCATCGCGGGCGGCGCACTCTGGGGCGGTATCGTCGGCCTGCTCAAGGCCCGTACCGGCGCACACGAGGTGATTACGACGATCATGCTCAACTATGTCGCGTACAACCTCGTCAGCTACCTGCTGCGCGACGGCTTCCTGAAGACGCCGGGGTCGAACAATCCGCAGAGCCCCGCGAGCAAGCCGACTGCCGTGTTCCCCGACCTGCTCGGCCCCGGGTACAACCTGCACCTCGGCTTCATCCTCGTGATCATCGCGACGATCTTCACCTGGTGGTTGCTGTCTCGGTCCAACCTCGGCTTCCAGTTCCGCGCCGTCGGCCTCAACCCGCACGCCGCGCGCGTCGCCGGCATCAGCGTCGACCGGATGTACGTCTACGCCATGCTGCTTTCCGGCGGGCTCGTCGGCCTCGCCGGCATCAACCAGGTGCTCGGCACCTCGACGAGCGGTTTCGACGCCGGCATCGACTCCGGCATCGGCTTCGACGCGATCACCGTCGCGCTGCTCGGCCGCTCGCGCCCGTGGGGGGTCTTCGCGGCAGGCATCCTCTTCGGCGCGTTCAAGGCCGGCGGGTTCTCGATGCAGGCCGCCGAGGGTGTCCCGATCGATATCGTGCTGATCGTGCAGTCCCTGATCGTGCTGTTCATCGCGGCGCCGCCCCTGGTCCGCTCCATCTTCCGGCTGCCGACGCCGGGCCAGAAGACCCCGGGCCCGAAGGTCAAACGCACCACGACTCCCACGAAGGTGGTGGCCTCATGAGTACCCCGTTGACCGTCTCACCGGCAGGCTCGACCGGGCCGGCCACTCCGATCGCCGACGCCGGGCCCGACTTCGAGCAGATCAAGAGCTGGAAGACCCCGATCTCCCTCGCCATTTTCACGGTGCTCGGCTTCCTGCTGCTCGTGGTCTTCGGTCGCGACGGCGAGAGCACCATGCGCCTGTCGACGACGACGGACCTGATCCAGCTGCCCGACGTGGTCCTGCCGACCCGGGCGACCGGCGTCGTCGTGAGCGTGCTGTTGCTGCTGATCACCCTCGCAAGCGCCTGGCTGGTGCGGTCGAAGGCGAAGGTGCCGCTCTGGCTCGTCACCGTTTTCGCGGTGCTCCTGCTCACGGGCTTCCTGGCCTGGGCGGCCGCAGACGAGACGATCCCGGTTCCCGGTCTGCTGTTCGGGTCGTTGAGCCTCGCGGTTCCGCTCATCTTCGGCGCGCTCGGCGGCGTCATCTCCGAGCGGGTCGGCGTGGTCAACGTCGCGATCGAGGGCCAGCTTCTCGCCGGGGCGTTCACCTCGGCGATGGTCGCCTCGATCACCCAGCAGCCGCTGCTCGGGCTCGTCGCGGCGATGGTCGCCGGCGTGCTCGTCTCCTTCGTGCTCGCCGCGTTCTCGATCAAGTACTTCGTCGACCAGGTCATCGTCGGGGTCGTGCTCAACGTGCTCGTCTCCGGGGTCACCGGCTTCCTGTTCTCGCAGCTCCTCGCCCCGAACGCCGCGACGCTCAACAGCCCGCCGCGCTTCGAGACGATCCCCATCCCGCTGCTGAGCGAGATCCCGATCATCGGACCGGTGCTCTTCCGGCAGACCCTGATCGTGTACATCATGTACGTGGCCGTCGCGTGCGTGTACTTCGGCCTCTTCCACACCAAGTGGGGCCTCCGCCTGCGGGCCGTCGGCGAGCATCCGCAGGCCGCTGACACTGTGGGCATCAACGTCGCCCGCACCCGGTTCTGGAACGTCTCGCTCGCCGGTGCCATCGCCGGTCTCGGCGGGGCGTACTTCACCCTCGGCTCCGTCGGCGCCTTCGGTAAGGAGATGACAGCGGGCGCCGGGTTCATCGCCCTCGCCGCCGTCATCTTCGGCCGCTGGGACCCGATCAGGGCCACCCTCGCCGCGCTGCTCTTCGGCTTCGCGAGCAACCTGCAGAACGTGCTCAGCATCATCGGCTCCCCGGTGCCGAGCGAATTCATGCTGATGCTGCCCTATCTCGTCACGATCTTCGCCGTCGCCGGCCTCGTCGGCCAGTCGCGGGGGCCTGCGGCCTCCGGAAAGCCGTACATCAAATCGTGAGCTCCCGAAAGAACGACCCGGCACCGAAGAACGACCCGGCACCGAAGAACGAACCGGCCCGAAAGAACGAACCGGAGTCCGGCCACGTGGCTCCCGCCGTCGACTGGGCGCTCCTCCGCAGCACAGCGACCGAGGCCATGCGCCTCGCGTACGCGCCGTACTCGAAGTTCCCGGTCGGCGCGGCTGCCCTCGTCGACGACGGCAGGGTGATCAGCGGATGCAACGTGGAGAACGCCTCGTACGGACTCACCCTCTGTGCGGAGTGCGCCCTCGTCTCCGTGTTGCACCTCACCGGCGGCGGCCGGCTCCTCGCCTTCAGCTGCGTCGACGGCAACGGCAACCTGCTGATGCCGTGCGGCCGCTGCCGCCAGCTGCTCTACGAACACTCCGCGCCCGGCATGCTGCTGGAAACAGTCTCGGGCCTCCGCACCATCGATCAGGTCCTGCCGGACGCCTTCGGGCCACGCCAGCTCGCCGACTACCGGGAAGAACACCAGTGAACACCCAGACCCACCTCGAAGCATTCGACGCCGTCGACCTGATCCGCACCAAGCGCGACCACGGCGAACTCGCCACCCCCCAGATCGACTGGCTGATCGACGCGTACACCCGCGGCTACGTCGGCGACGAGCAGATGGCCGCCATGACGATGGCGATCTTCCTGAACGGCATGACCCGCCGGGAGATCAAGGACCTCACCCTCGCCATGATCAACAGCGGCGAGCGGATGAGCTTCGCCGGCCTCGGCAAGCCGACGACCGACAAGCACTCCACCGGCGGTGTCGGCGACAAGATCACCCTCCCGCTGATGCCGCTCGTCGCGGTCTTCGGAGCGGCCGTTCCGCAGCTCTCCGGCCGCGGCCTCGGGCACACCGGCGGCACCCTCGACAAGCTCGAGTCGATCCCCGGCTGGCGCGCCCACCTCAGCAACGAGGAGATGTTCGCCCAGCTCCGCGATCACGGCGGCGTGATCTGCGCGGCCGGTGGCGGCCTCGCCCCGGCGGACGGCAAGCTTTACGCGCTCCGCGACATCACCGGAACCGTCGAGGCGATCCCGCTGATCGCCTCCTCGATCATGTCGAAGAAGATCGCGGAGGGCACGAGCGCGCTCGTCCTCGACGTGAAGTTCGGATCCGGAGCCTTCCTGAAAGACATCGAGCTCTCCCGGGAGCTCGCCCGCACGATGGTCGCGCTCGGCGAAGATGCCGGAGTGGCGACATCCGCCTTGCTCACCAACATGAACGTGCCGCTCGGCTTCGCGATCGGAAACGCGAACGAGGTGCGCGAATCGGTCGAGGTGCTCGCCGGCGGCGGGCCGGCAGACGTCGTCGAACTCACGATCGCCCTCGCGACCGAGATGCTCGACCTCGCCGGAATCGATGGCGTCGACGTGGCCGCTGGCCTCACCGACGGGCGGGCCATGGACAAGTGGCGTGAGGTCATCCGTGCTCAGGGCGGCGACCCGGATGCCGCACTGCCGGTCGCGAAGGAGACCCACACCGTTGTCGCCGACCGCGACGGGGTGCTCGTCGAGCAGCACGCGCTTCCGTTCGGGATCGGCGCCTGGCGCCTCGGCGCCGGTCGCGCCCGAAAGCAGGACCCCGTGCAGCACGCGGCAGGGATCGACCTGCACGCCAAGCCGGGAGACACCGTGCGCGCCGGGCAGGCACTCTTCACCCTCAGCGCCGACGAGCCGGAGCGTTTCGCCAGGGCCCTTGAGGCCCTCGAGGGCGCGTACCGGATCGGCGACCCCGGCGAGCCCGTGCTCGACGGCGGCCCCCTGATCGCCGAGCGCATCGGCCGCTGAGCCCGGCCCGATCTCCACCGGCACCGGTTTGTTGCCGATCACGATAAATTTCGGGAGTTATGCCTCGGGAGGGGCCGGGGGAGGCCGGGACCGGTAGATTGGTGAGCGTGAATACGAGCTCTGAGGAATTCCTGCTGCCCGGTGGTACGAGCATCAACGCGCTGCCCAAAATATCGCTGCACGACCACCTCGACGGCGGACTGCGCCCCCAGACGATCATCGAGCTCGCCGAGGCCATCGGTCTCGACCTGCCGTCGACGGAAGCCGCGGCCCTCGGCGATTGGTTCGCCGACCAGTCCAATTCGGGCTCGCTCGTTGACTACCTCAAGACCTTCGATGTGACGACGGCCGTGATGCAGACCCGTGAGGGCCTCACCCGGGTCGCGCACGAATTCGTGCAGGACCTTGCAGCCGACGGTGTCATCTACGGGGAGATCCGCTGGGCGCCCGAACAGCACCTCACCCGCGGGCTCACCCTCGACCAGGTCGTCGAGGCCGTGCAGGAAGGCCTCGAATCCGGCGTCGACGAGGCGGCAGAATACGGTTCGACCATCCGGGTCGGCCAGCTCATCACCGCGATGCGCCACGCGAACCGCGGCCTCGAGATCGCCGAACTCGCCGTGCGTCACCGCGGCAACGGCGTCGTCGGCTTCGATATCGCCGGAGCGGAACTCGGTTTCCCCGCACGCAACCACCTCGCAGCCTTCGACTACCTCGCCAAGGAGTTCATGCCGGTCACGGTGCACGCCGGAGAGGCCGACGGGCTCGAAAGCATCCGCGGCGCGCTCTTCGACGGCCGCGCCCTGCGCCTCGGCCACGGCGTGCGCCTCGCCCAGGACATCGTCATCGGCCGCGAGGACGACGACAACACGTACGTCACCCTCGGCCCGGTCGCGCAGTGGGTGCGCGACCGCGAGATCGCCCTCGAACTGAGCCCGTCGTCCAACCTCCAGACCGGCGCAATCGCAGCATGGGGCGACGACCTGCTCGACCACCCCTTCGACCTGCTCTACCAGCTCGGCTTCCGGGTCACCGTCAACACCGACAACCGGCTGATGAGCGACACGAGCCTGAGCCAGGAGCTGGCGCTGCTCAGCGACGCCTTCGGCTACGACATCGACGACCTCGAGGTCTTCCAGCTCAACGCCGCCCAGTCCGCGTTCCTCCCGCTCGAAGAGCGCGAAGAACTCGCGGACGCCATCGTCGCGGGCTTCGAAGAGGCCTGAGAGCCCGCGGACCCCGCCACGCAACCCCAGTGAAAGAACCTATGCAACTCCCAGACCTGCCTCTCACCGCCATCGCGATCGGCATCCACGTCGAAGACTGGCGCGCCGCCGTGACCGCGGCCGGCGACGGACTCGTCCGCTCGGGGTCGACAGTTCCCGGCTACACCAAACGGATGATCGACGTCATCGACGAGTTCGGTGCCTACGTCGTGATCGCCCCCGGCCTGGCCCTCGCCCACGCGCGCCCGGGCCCCGACGTCATCGCCGAGGGCCTGAGCGTCGTGACGCTCGCGGAACCCGTCGCCTTCGGCCACCCGCACAACGACCCGGTCAGCGTGGTCCTCGGCCTCGCCGTGACAACGGGCGACGAACACGTGCTGCTCGTCGCCGAACTCGCGAACGTCTTCAACGACCCGCGGGTCATCCCCGCGCTTGCGGCCGCGACGGATGCCGCCGGCATCCGTTCGCTGCTCGGCGTCACGGCACCCGCCGCAGAAGCAAGCGGGGTCGAGGAATGAAGATCGTCGCGTTGTGCGGAGTCGGGGTGGGCACCTCCGCGATCCTGAAGGTGAACGCCGAGCGCGCTCTCGCCAGACTCGACATCGACGCCGAGGTGACGGCGACCGATGTCGCGTCAGTGCAGGCGGTCGGTGCTGACGCGCAGGTGATCCTGACGTCCTCAGAGCTCGTGAGCCGCATCGGCAAGACCAACGCCGACATCGTCGTGATCGACAACTATTTCGACGTCGACGAGCTCACGACCAAGCTCGAGGAAGCGCTCGGCTGAGCCCGGTTCGCTGTGAGCCCGGTGCGCTGTGCGCCGGGTGTGGGTGAGCCGGTGCGCTGACGCGCGGGTCGACCCCGGCGTTCGGAGGTCTACGCGATGAGTTCGCGCATGCCCCGCTCGAGCTCGGCGAGCACCGCGTTCGCGGCGACCTGGCGCTCCACGACCGTGCCGACGACGCTGCTCGTGTCGAGGTAGACCTTGAGCTTGGGTTCCGTTCCACTCGGGCGCACCATCACCCGGGCGCCTCCGACGAGGCGGATCCGAAGCACATCGCTCGGTGGCAGGCCGACGAAGCCGCCGGCGAGGTCGTCGATGTGGTCGACCCGGATCCGGCCGACGAACGCCGGCGGGTTCGAGCGCAGCCGGTCCATCACCCGGGAGATCTCGGACAGGTCGGTCACGCGCACCGAGATCTGGCTCGACGAGAAGTGCCCGAACCGGCCACTGAAATGGTGCAGGTGGTCTGCGAGGGTGAAGCCCTCGTTCTTCAGGTCGCTCGCCAGGGAGAGCAGGGCGAGGGCCGCGGAGATTCCGTCCTTGTCGCGGACGGTCGTCGGGTTCACGAGGTAGCCGAGGGCTTCCTCGTAGCCGAACACGAGACCGGGGGCCCGGGAGACCCACTTGAACCCGGTGAGGGTCTCCTCGAAGCGCATGCCGTAGGCATCCGCAACGGCCTTCAACGCCGGCGACGACACGATCGAGCAGGCCAGGGTGCCGTTGCGCGGGGCGGTGGCGGAGGTGTCAGCGTCGTCGTGCGTGTCGGCGTCCGCGGTGAGGGGGGCGAGTTCGGCCCGCTCTGCTGCTCGCCAGCCGAGGATGGCGCCGACCTCGTTGCCGGTGAGGCGACGGTAACCGCTCGCGGAGTCGGCGTCGGGGATCGCGATCGCGAGGCGGTCGGCGTCGGGGTCGTTCGCAATGACGAGTTCGGCGTTGATCTCGCGGGCCGTCGCATAGGCGAGGTCGAGGGCGCCCGGCTCCTCCGGGTTCGGGAAGACGACGGTCGGGAAGGTCGGGTCCGGCGCGATCTGCGCGTCGACGAGGGTCGGCAGGTTGTAGCCTGCGGCCTCGAGCACGCGGCGGGTGGTATCCCAGCCGACTCCGTGCATCGCCGTGTAAACGGCGTTGACCTGGGCGCGCGGCGGGCCGACGGTTGCAGCGGTCTCGGCGATGTACGCCTGTACGACGGTCTCCTCCGCGGTCTCGTAGACGCCGCGCGGCAGTTCGGGGATGGTCGCGTGCGTCGCGATGCGGTGGATCTCCGCCGCGATGAAGGCGTCGTCCGGCGAGACGATCTGGGACCCGTTGTTCGCGCCGCCGAGATAGACCTTGTAGCCGTTGTCTGCCGCGGGATTGTGCGAGGCGGTGACCATCACACCGGCGTTCGCGTCGAGGTGGCGCACGGCGAAGGCGAGGACGGGCGTCGGCAGCAGGCGGGGGAGCAGAATGGCGCGGACGCCGGCCCCGGCCATGATCGCGGCGCTGTCTGTCGCGAACACCTGGGAGTTCTTGCGGCCGTCGTAGCCGATCACGACGGAAGGAGTGTGGCCGGGGAGCGCGGTTCCGATCAGGAAGGCGGCGAGGCCGGCGGCAGCCTGGGACACGAGGACCCGGTTCATCCGGTTGGAGCCGGATCCGATCGCGCCGCGGAGTCCAGCGGTCCCGAAGGCGAGGCGTTCGTCGAAGCGGGCGTGCAGCTCGGTGATGGCGGTCTCGTCTGCGGACTGCGCCCCGCGGAGCAGGGCGCGCAGTTCGGCCTGGGTCTCAGGATCCGGGTCCTGGGCGAGCCAGGCGGTCGCGGCGGCAATCGTGGTGGCGTCGTCGGGGGCCGGTTCCGGTGCGGCCGGTGAACCCGCGCGTGCGGGGTGGGCGAGTGCTGTCGGAACGAAGTCAGTCGCGACCGTGGCGTCCATTTCCGCCGTGACGGGGATCGGCTCGTCGCTGACGGATGCGGGGTGGGCGATCACGGGAGGAGCCGTCGATTCCGGTGCGGATTCCCCGTGCTGAGCGGCCGCCGGCGGCGCCGGGGTTGCCTCGGCCGTCGGGGCTGCCGGTGTTGCAGGGGCGGCTTCGGGCGCCGTGGCGGGGGCGGACGCGGGGGCGGCCGCGGGGGCGGTTTCCTTTTCGGCGGGCGTGGAAGAAGCGGGAGCCGGTTCGCTCGCCGCGGCAACTGCGGGCGACGGAACCTCCACGATGTCGAGCGCGAGGGTCGGCGGCAGGACGGAAGTGGGAGCATCCGGCAACGCCCGGTGGCGCCCGCGCGCGCGAACCTCGCCCGTGCCGGTCGAGGCGGTGTCGGTCGAGCCGGTGTCGACGGGTCCGGTTCCGGTCTCGGTGGCGCTCACAGGGCGGCCACGATCCTGGCGAGGAGTGCGCTGATCACGGGTTCGGCCTGCTTGCCTGCAACGAGCACTTCGGCGTGGCTGAGCGGCTCCTTCTGGATCCCGGCCGCGAGGTTGGTGATCAGGGACAGGCCGAGGATCTCCATGCCAGCCTGCCGGGCCGCGATGGCCTCGAGCGCCGTCGACATGCCGACGATGTGGCCGCCGATCGCCTTCGCCATCTGCACTTCGGCGGGGGTCTCGTAGTGCGATCCGCGGAACTGGCAGTAGACGCCCTCGTCGAGCCCGGGGTCGATGGTGCGGGCCAGGTCGCGCAGCCGCTTCGAGTAGAGGTCGGTCAGGTCGATAAAGGTCGCGCCCTCGAGCGGCGAGTCCGCGGTGAGGTTGATGTGGTCGCTGATCAGCACCGGTGTTCCGGGGGTCCAGGTCTCACGGATGCCGCCGGCCCCGTTGGTGAGGATCATGGTCGTCGCGCCCGTCGCCGCAGCGGTGCGCACGCTGTGCACGACCCGGCGGACGCCGTGACCCTCGTAGTAGTGGGTGCGCGCGCCGATGACGAGGGCGCGCTTGCCGTTCGGCAGAAGCACGGAGCGCAGGGTGCCGACGTGGCCTTCGAGCGCGGGGGCGCTGAAGCCGGTGATCGACTGCGCGGGGATCGTGTGCGTGGTCTCGCCGATGAGCTCCGCGGCCTTGCCCCAGCCGCTGCCGAGGGTCAGCGCGACGTCGTGATGGGCGACGCCGGTCAGCTCGGCGATTTCACCCGCCGCGATCCGGGCGATCTCGAACGGGTCGGTTTGTGGCTCGTCCAGCGGGTTTGCGTCGATCGTCGGCATCCCCCCACTCTATTCGTCCGAACCAATTCGACGGAGATTTTGGGCATTCGGGGCCGAAAGTGCCCTCTCACGCACGAAAATCTCCAAAACTCCGTCGAATTCGTCGGGGGCGGACGGCGGCGCGAGCTGCGGCGGGCGGATGCGCGGGGCCGGGATTGGTGGCGAAGGGCGGCGAACGGCAGAATGTCACCATGGCCTACGAGTTCGAACGCAAGCAGCAGATCGTCATTCTCGGCGGAGGGCCCGGCGGATACGAAGCGGCGATCGCCGGGGCTCAGCTCGGAGCGGAGGTCACGCTCGTCGAAGAGGTCGGCGTCGGCGGGTCCGCCGTCATCACGGACGTCGTCCCCTCGAAGTCGCTCATCGCCACCGCAGAGGCCACCAACTCCATCGGCGACGCGACAGAACTCGGTGTCCAGCTATTCGTCCGCGGGGCCGACGGCAAGCCGAGCCGCCCCGAGGTCGCGATCAACCTCGCCGCCGTGAACAAGCGTCTCCTCGCGCTCGCCCGCCAGCAGTCTGAGGACATGCGGGCCACTCTCGTCACCGCCGGAGTCCGCCTCGTCCAGGGCCACGGCCGCCTCGACGGCACGAGTGGCGTGATCGTCGCGACCTCCGAGGCCGCCGGCACCGATTTCGACCGGATCAGCGCCGACACGATCGTCGTCTCCGTTGGAGCGAGCCCGCGCATCCTCCCGACCGCGGTCCCCGATGGGGAGCGTATCCTCACCTGGACCCAGCTCTACAACCTGCGCGCCGTGCCCGAGCACCTCATCGTCGTCGGGTCCGGCGTCACCGGCGCCGAGTTCGCCTCCGCATACCGGGCCCTCGGGGCCCGCGTCACCCTGATCTCGAGCCGCGACCAGGTGCTGCCGGGCGAGGACGCCGACGCGGCAGCCGTGATCGAGAACGTCTTCAAGCGCAACGGGATGGTCGTCCTGAGCAAGTCCCGCGCCGAATCCGTCGTCGTCACCGGTGCCGGGGTGCTCGCGACGCTCTCCGACGGACGCAAGGTCGAGGGCAGCCACTGCCTGATCGCCGTCGGCTCGGTGCCGAACACCCACGGGATCGGCCTCGAGGAGGCCGGCGTGCAGCTGACCGACTCCGGGCACATCCGGGTGAACCGGGTCGCCCGCACCTCGATGCCGAGCATCTACGCGGCCGGAGACTGCACGACAGAGCTGCCGCTCGCATCCGTCGCCTCGATGATGGGCCGCACCGCGGTCTTCCACGCGATGGGCGACGCCGTGAACCCGATCGAGATCCGCAATGTCGCGGCCAACATCTTCACCCAGCCCGAGATCGCGACCGTCGGCTGGACGCAGAAGCAGATCGAGGACGGCCTCGTGCGCGGCACGATCTACAAGCTGCCCCTTGCCGCGAACCCGCGCGCGAAGATGATGGGCATCAAGGACGGCTTCGTCAAGCTCTTCGCGACCACGACGACCGGCACCGTCATCGGCGGCGTCATCGTCGCCCCGAAGGCGAGCGAGCTCATCTTCCCGCTCGCGCTCGCCGTGGAGCACCGGCTCACGGTCGACGAGGTCGCCAGGGCGTTCCCGGTCTACCCGTCGCTGACGGGCTCGATCACGGATGCCGCCCGCGCGATGCACATCGTCCATCGGGCCATCCGGTGACTCGCCCCCGGTCCTCGCGAGAGTACACTTATGGCCCTTAAACCGCGGTTTTAAGGGCCGAAAGTACGCTCTCGCGGGAGAGCCGGTCAGCCTTCGAGGCCGCGGCGGACGGCGCGGGGGAGAGCGGCGACGATGATCGCGTGCGACTCGGTGATCAGCTCCCGCACGTGGTCGGCGGGAACGGAGCCGTCGAGTCGCACGGTCACCCAGTGGCGCTTGTTCATGTGATAGCCCGGTTCGATGCCGGCAACGCTCTGGATCAGCCGCGGCACGTTCTCGGGGAGCGCCTTGAGCGTGATCGACCGGCTCGGGGCATCCGGCTGGTCGACGGAGAACATCTTGCCCGCGACCTTCATCACCCGGGCCTCCGGCCCGAACGGGTACGTCTCGACGGCGCCGTTCAGATCGAGCAGGAACGCGGTCAGTTCGTCCGGATCCACGACCTCCCCTTTCCCGGCCGACGATGAGCGAGCGGATACCTGCCGGGAGGTGCCTACGCGGCGTCGGTCACGGCCAGCAACATATACCCGCTCGACACCGTGGCGCCGACGACGGCGCCGATGCTGCCGATCACGCCGTCCTTGTGTGCGGTGAGGGGCTGTTCCATCTTCATGGCCTCGAGCACGAGCAACAGGTCGCCCTTGACGACCACGTCGCCCTCTGCCACGGCGAGCTTGACGATCGTGGCCTGCATCGGCGCGACCACGGCGTCGCCGATGGCCGTGTTCACCGAGTGGGCGACGCCGCGGCGACGCGGCGCGGGACCGGCGGTGTTCTCGGCGGTGCCGGGCAGGAGGCGCACGGGGAGGCTGACCTCGATGCGGCGGCCCTCGACCTCGACGACGACGTTGTGGCGTTTCTCGGCGGTGCCCTCGTCGGTGAGGGACCCGTTCCACGGCTCGATGTCGTTGACGAACTCGGTTTCGATCCACCGGGTGTAGATCGAGAACGGTTCGCCGTCGACGGGCGCGAAAGCGGGGTCGCGCACGATCGTGCGGTGGAACGGCAGCACGGTCGGGAGTCCGGCGATGTCGAACTCGTCAAGGGCGCGGCGGGAGCGCTCGAGCGCTTCTTCGCGGGTCGCACCGGTGACGATGAGCTTGGCCAGCAGGGAGTCGAAGGAGCCGGAGATGACGTCGCCGGCCTGCACGCCGCTGTCGACGCGCACACCGGGGCCGCCCGGCGCCCGGAAGACGTGCACGGGGCCGGGGGCGGGCATGAACCCGCGGCCGGGGTCTTCGCCGTTGATCCGGAATTCGAAGGAGTGCCCACGCGGGATCGGGTCGTCGTAGTCGAGTCGGCCACCCTCTGCGAGGCGGAACTGTTCGCGGACGAGGTCGATACCGGTGACCTCTTCGGAGACGGGGTGTTCGACCTGGAGCCGGGTGTTGACCTCGAGGAAGGAGACGGTGCCGTCCTGCCCGATCAGGAATTCGCAGGTGCCGGCACCGAGGTAGCCGACCTCCTTGAGGATGGCCTTGGAGGCGCGGTACATCTCGTCGTGCTGGGCGGTCGTCAGGAACGGCGCGGGCGCCTCCTCGACGAGCTTCTGGTGGCGGCGTTGGAGCGAGCAGTCACGGGTGGAGACGACGACGACGTTGCCGTAGGCGTCGGCGAGGCACTGGGTCTCGACGTGGCGGGGCTTGTCGAGGTACTTCTCCACGAAGCATTCGCCACGGCCGAAGGCGGCGACGGCCTCCCGCACGGCGGAGTCGAAGAGCTCGGGGACCTCTTCGCGGGTGCGGGCGACCTTGAGGCCGCGTCCGCCGCCGCCGAAGGCGGCCTTGATCGCGACCGGCAGCCCGTGCTGGTCGATGAAGTCGAGGACCTCGGTGGCGTCGAGCACCGGGTTGAGGGTGCCTGGCGCCATCGGGGCGTGCACCCGTTCAGCGATGTGCCGGGCGGAGACCTTGTCGCCGAGCTGTTCGATGGCATCGGGGGACGGGCCGATCCAGATCAGGCCGGCGTCGATCACGGCCCGGGCAAATTCGGCGTTCTCGGCGAGGAAGCCGTACCCGGGGTGCACGGCGTCGGCGCCGGACCGGCGGGCGATCGAGAGGATCTTCTCGATGACCAGGTAGGTTTCGGCGCTTGTCGTACCGTCGAGCCCGTACGCCTCGTCTGCGAGGCGGGCGTGCACGGCGTCACGATCCTGGTCGGCGTAGACGGCGACCGAGAGAATGCCGCTGTCTTTCGCGGCTCGAATCACCCGGACGGCGATTTCGCCCCGGTTGGCGATGAGGACCTTCGTTATGCGGGACACAGTGCCTGAGCTTATTGGACATCCCGCCCCAGGCTTTGGTTCTCTTCAACAAAAAGAGCTCCCAAAAAGGTATGGATGCCTACAAAACGCCCCCGAAACCCGCTCGGCGTCAGGCGTCTGCGCGGTTCCAGAGGCTCGGCCAGGAGTGCCCGAGACTGATCACGAGCCGGCGCAGTGTCGGCAGGGACAGGCCGACGACGGTCGATGGGTCGCCCTCGATGTGGGTGATGAAGGGGGCTCCGAGGCTGTCGATGGTGAACGCCCCGGCGACGAACAGGGGCTCCCCGGTCGCGATGTACGCGTCGAGCTCCGCGTCGTCGATGTCGTCGGCGAAGGTCACGTCGGCGACGGCGACAGCCCCGACGGCCCGGCCGGGCACGCCGGCCCGGTGCTCGATGAGCCAGTGGCCCGAGTAGAGCTGGCCGGTGCGGCCGCGCTGCAGGTCCCAGCGCTCCCTGGCCTTCTCGGCCGTGTGCGGCTTGCCGTAGATCACGCCGTCGATCACGAAGACAGAGTCCCCGCCGAGCACGAGGTGCACGTCGTCCCCGTCGGCGGCCTCGGCGTCCAGGGCGACGATCGCCCGGGAGACGTCCTCCGCCTTGGCACGAGCGAGCAATTCGACCGTGTGGCGGGGCGTGAGCGGTGCGCCGAGCGCCCGGGCGGCATCCGCTGCGACCTCGCCTTCGTCGACGCCGGGCGCGATCGTGACCGGCTCGATCCCGGCGGCACGCAGGAGCGTGAGCCGGGCCGGAGAGGTCGAGGCCAGGTACAGGCGCATGGTTCCCTTCGTGCCGCGAAAGAGCGGCGATAGGAGCGGCGATAGAAGCGATGTGGGATGCTCGAACAATGGCCACCAGCAATGACACACCGGCGAATCTCCCCGCACCCGCAGCCGAGGTGGGTACCGAACTCGAACTCCTCGTCACCAACGTAGCTCACGGCGGTATCTTCATCGCCAGGCACGAAGGCCGCGTGGTCTTCGTGAGCGACACCCTGCCGGGAGAGCGCGTGCGCGCCCGGCTCACCTCGGCGAACCACAAGAGTTTCTGGCGTGCGGAGACCGTCGAGGTCCTCGACGCGGCCCGCGAACGCCAGCCGCACATCTGGGCCTCTGCGGCCCTCGAGCGCGACCCGGACGACCGCGCGGGCGGCGCGGAGTTCGGCCACATCGAACTCGGCTTCCAGCGCGAACTCAAGCGCCAGGTACTCGCAGACTCCCTGAAGCGGATGGCGAAGATCGAGTCCGACGTTGTCGTCGAGCCCGTGCCGCTCGGCCCCAACGCCTCGCCGGGCGACGCGGCAGACGGCACCGGCTGGCGCACCCGGGTTCGCCTCCACGTCGACGCCGACGGCACGGTCGGCCCGTACGCGGCCCGCTCCCACCGGGTGATCCCCGTCGGCGACCTTCCCCTCGCCGAACGGATGCTCGAGGCGGCCGCCCCGCTCGACCAGCGTTTCCCCGGCGCGGCTTCTGTCGACGTCGTCTCCCCGAGCCTCGGCACCGTGCAGATCCTCGTCTCCGAGCCGGATGCTCATGGGAAGCCGAAGGCCACGCCGCGCACCCTGATCCGCGAGGTCGTCGGTGACCGGGAGTTCCGCCTCGACGCCGGCGGATTCTGGCAGGTGCATGTCCGAGCCGCGGACACCCTGTACCACGCCGTCCAGGACCTGATCGATCCCGAACTGTTCGACCCCCGTGCCACCAACCTCGACCTGTACGGCGGGGTCGGGCTGCTCGCGGCGGCCGTCGGCGACAAGTTCGGCAGCACCGTCCGGATCACCTCCGTCGAGAGCGACGCGCACGCGACAGACTTCGCCGCGGAGAACCTCGCGGAATGGGTCGGAGCGAGCGTTCGCACCGACCGTGTCGACCGCTTCCTGGCCGGCCTGGTCCGTGACGCGAGCGCCGCGGAACGGGTCAAGCACCAGGCGGCGACCGTCGTCCTCGACCCGCCGCGTTCCGGCGCAGGCCACGAGGTCATCGACCAGCTCGCCGTGCTGTCCCCGAAGCAGATCCTCTACGTGGCCTGCGATCCCGTCGCCCTCGCCCGGGACATCGCCCTACTCGCCGGGCACGGATACGAGCTGCGGAAGCTGCGGGCGTTCGATCTCTTTCCGAACACTCATCACGTTGAAGCCGTCGCCCTGCTGTCCAAATAGCTATCGTTGACGTGTACGTGCAATGGAAGAATGTAGGAAAAAGTGACGCACCCGACAACGCCCGCGACCTCACCGACGACCACGGCAGGCGCTCCGGCCGCTCCGGTCGGTACGAACCCGGGCTCGACGCACGCGACCGAAGCGCGCACGCCGCTTGATCACCCCGTCCGGGTCGGAATCGCCGACGATCACGAATCCGTGCGCCTCGGCATCCAGGCCGCCTGCGAGAACGTCGGCTACGAGGTCGTCGCGACCGCGGCGACCGTGAAGGGGCTCGTCGATGCGATCGGCGGGCGCCCCTGCGACGTGATCGTGCTCGACCTCTCCCTCGGTGACGGCTCCCTCGTCACCGACAACGTGCACCTCGCCCAGAGCACGGGCGCCTCGGTGCTCGTGCACAGCATCGCCGACCGGGTCGCCCTCGTCCGTGAGGCCCTCGCCGCCGGCGCCGCCGGCGTCATCCCGAAGTCATCGCCCACGACGACCGTGATGGCCGCCGCGGCGTCCGTCGCCCGCGGCGACGTGCTCAACAACCTCGAATGGGCGACCGCGATCGACGCGGACCGCGACTTCTCCAAGGCCCAGCTCGGCCGCAGGGAACGGGACGTGCTGCACCTCTACGCCTCCGGCCTGCCGCTCAAGATGGTCGCCATGCAGCTCGGCATCGCGCACTCGACCGCGCGCGAGTACCTCGACCGAATCCGCGTGAAGTACGTCGAAGTCGGCCGGCCGGCGCCGACGAAGGTCGACCTGCTGCGCCGGGCCGTCGAAGACGGAATCCTCCCGGGGCTGGACCCGGATGGCGGAGATGGCCGCGGCTGAAGCAGCGGGCACGATCCCGCCGCTCTCGACACGGTTGCCTCCCGACCGCCTGGAACTCGCACCCCTCGCAGCGGAGGACATCCGGGCGCCCGGCATCCGCCAGCCCCGCAACCCGATCAGCCGGTCCCGGATCGAGGTCGTCATCTCCCGGTCCGTCGCCGGGGTCGCCGTCGTCTTCTCCCTGCAGGCCCTGCCTGCGATGCTGCAGCAGATCCCGTTGCGGCTGCCGGTCATGGGCGTCGCGATGCCGGTCGCTCTCGCCCTCGCGGTCGCCGCCGTCGTGGTCGCCTCGATCACCAAGGTCGGGGTGCGGATCACGACCGGAGCCGTCGCCGTCGTCTATCTCGCCGCCCTGATCGGCTGGCCGTTCCTGATGCGGGACCCGGGAGCCGTCCTCGATGGGAAGCCCTGGCTCTGGTACGTCTGCACGGTCGCAACCTCGTGTGCGGCCATCTCGTTCCCGCTCGGCTGGGCGTGCGCGTACACCTTCGCCGCCCCTCTCGCCTACGGGATCGTGCGTTCGCTGCCCTCAGGCGGCGACGCGGATGCTCTCCTGGCCTCCCTCGACGCCGCCTACGCGACGCTCCTCGGCCAGGTCCTCCTGATCATGATCTTCATGCTGCGGCAGACGGCCGGCTCCGTGGACGCCGCGCAGACGAATGCGCTCAACAAGTACGCGACTGCGGTGCGCCAGCACGCCACCGAGGTCGAGCGCGTGCAGGTGGACTCGATCGTGCACGACAGTGTGCTCGCTACCTTCCTCGCCGCGGCGGCCGCCGGGAGCCCGAAGGCCGCGCAGCTCGCCTCCGGGATGGCGACGGACGCCCTCAAGCGCCTCACCGACGCCGCGAGCACCCCGGCGGTCGACGACAGCACGGTGTCCTTTTCGGAGCTCGCCGGGCTGATCCGCCTCGCGGCCTCCCGGCTCGCGCGTCCGTTCACGATCGTGGAGTGTTCGATTCCCCGGCTCGCCGTGCCCGCGCACGTCTCCGACGCGATCCTCGCGGCCTCCGTCCAGGCGATGGCCAACAGTGTGCAGCACGCCTGGGCAGGCCTCGGCACGCCCGATCCCGAGCGCCTGCTGACGATGAGTGCGAACAGCCAGGGCGGATGCACCATCGCGATCTCCGATACCGGCGTCGGTTTCGACCCCGCTCTGGTCCCGAGCGAGCGTCTCGGCCTGCGCATCTCGATCGCGGAGCGGGTGCAGAGCGTCGGCGGGTTCGTCACGGTGTGCTCAACGCCGGGGCAGGGCACCACGATAACCATCGAGTGGCCGAAGGACGGCGGGGTGAACCCCTGATGATCACCGTTCCCCGCGGGCTCGTCCTGTTCCTCGCCGGTCTGTTCTCGGCGTACCACATCGTGCTCGGCATCTACTCGCTCGATCTGCCGCGCACCCCTGGGCCGGCGATCTTCGCGCTCGCCGTCTATGCGATCGCGACCCTCCTGAGCCTCTGGCCGTCGAGCCCGATGCGGATGAACCTCGCGCTCGCCTTCTTCAACGTCGCCGTCTGCGTCGTGATCCCGCTGCTCGTCGGCAGCCAGCTCGACGGCTCCGCCAGGAACGGCTACGCGACCTGGTACGTCGCCGCCGTCGGCACGCTCATGACGATCACGGCGACGCGCCGCCGCACGGCGCTCGCCTGGGTCGGAGTCGGAGCCCTCGTCGTGCACACGATCCTCTGGGCGGGCCCGGCACAGCTTCTCGACATGGGAGTGATCGGGAGCGTCGTCTGGGTGACGGTCGCCGTCCTCCTCGCCCGTGCCCTCGCCAAGGCGGGCCGTGACTCCCGCCAGTACGCGCTCGCCGAGCGGGAGGCGACGGAGTGGCAGGCGGCCCAGGAGGCGCACCTGTTCGAGCGCCAGGTCCGCCTCGCGCAGACGCTCCGCCTCGCGGCCCCCATGCTTCGCCACATCATCGACAAGCACGGGGAACTCGACGCTGAGGACCGCCAGGAGTGCCGCTACCTCGAAGCCGCCGTGCGCGATGAGATCCGTGGCCGCAAGCTGCTCAACGATGCCGTACGCGACCAGGTGATGGCGGCCAGGCGCCGCGGCGCCATCGTGACGCTGCTCGACGAGGGCACGATCGACGATCTCGACGGTGTCGAGCTCGGGGCCATCCTCGACCAGCTCGCCGCCGCGATCGGCGAATCGACGGCAGACACGATCATCGCCCGCACGGCGGGTGAAGGGTCGGCGACGGCCGTGACCGTGGTCGGCCTCAGCAGCGCGGATGCCCGGCTCAGTGCCCTGGGACAGGACTCGCCGGAGCCCGAGGTCGACCTGTGGCTCGAGATCCCCAGGGCCCCGGCCTCCGCATCCGCCCAGATCGTCTGAGAGCGTAGCGCTGGAGACCGTCACGCCTGAGTTCGTGCCGGGGACGAACCGGCCGGGACGCAAAAAAAAGGGGACCAACCCGAAGGTTGGTCCCCTTTTTTACGTTGTGCCAGGGCGACAACCCGAATGTCACCCTGACGTGCCCCCAGAATTCGCCTGCTTACCCTAGTCGACGAGTTCTGGTTGTGTAACTCAGTGAGCGACACCTAGCAATATCTATAGTGACCGAGCCGTGGTCAATCCAAAAGTCGGCATTTAGGGGGACCCGCTCGGGGCCGGGCGGCTCACGCCCGGAACTCGGCCCAGCTGCTCTGCCCGGAGACGAAGGGCGGCCGGATGGCCCGCTGGCCGGCCTGCCAGCCGCTGCGTGCGCCCGTCGGCTTCTTGTGCAGGCTGCCGGTCTCCTCGCGGAGCAGGCCGTGCAGCACGGCGGACACGGCGGCTGCCTCGACCGGGCTGATGCCGCGGGTCAGGAAGCGCAGGTGCAGGGGAGCATCTGCGGGGGTGTCCTCCGGTGCGTCCTGCCCGGTGTTGTGTTCGTCTGCCATGGTCGCTCCCTACAGCGGGATGTTGCCGTGCTTCTTGGGCGGAAGGCTCGAACGCTTGGTGCGCAGGGCCCGCAGCGCCTTGGTGATCGCGACGCGGGTGGCGGCCGGCTCGATGATCCCGTCCAGCTCCCCGCGTTCGGCGGCCAGGAACGGGCTCGCGACGTTGTAGGTGTATTCGTTGGCGAGGCGGGTGCGCACGGCGTTGACGTCCTCCTCCGCGGCTTCGGCCTTCTTGATCTCGGTGCGGTAGAGGATGTTCACGGCGCCCTGGCCGCCCATCACGGCGATCTCGGCGGTCGGCCATGCCAGGTTGATGTCGGCGCCGAGCTGCTTGGAGCCCATCACGATGTACGCTCCGCCATATGCCTTGCGCAGGATGACCGTGACGAGCGGAACCGTCGCTTCGGCGTAGGCGTAGAGCAGCTTCGCGCCGCGCCGGATGATGCCCGTCCACTCCTGGTCGGTGCCGGGCAGGAACCCGGGCACGTCGACGAGGGTGAGGATCGGGATCGAGAACGCGTCGCAGAACCTGACGAAGCGGGCGGCCTTCTCGCCGGCCTGGATGTTGAGGGTTCCGGCCATCGCGTTGGGCTGGTTGGCGACGATGCCGACCGAACGGCCCTCGACGCGGGCGAAGCCGACGACGATGTTCGGGGCGAAGAGCGGCTGCGTCTCGAGGAAGTCGCCGCGGTCGACGATGTGCTCGATCACGGTCTTGACGTCGTACGGCTGGTTCGGCGAGTCCGGGATGATCGTGTTGAGGGTGCGATCGGCGTCCGTCGTCTCGAGCTCGACGTCGCTGTCGAACGTCGGAAGCTCGGCGAGGTTGTTGTCCGGCAGGAAGCCGAGCAGGGTGCGCGCGTAGTCGAGCGCGTCGGCCTCGTCGCTCGCGAGGTAGTGCGCGACACCGGAGATCTTGTTGTGGGTGAGGGCCCCGCCGAGCTCCTCCATGCCGACGTCCTCGCCCGTGACGGTCTTGATCACGTCGGGGCCGGTGACGAACATCTGGCTGATCTTGTCGACCATGATCACGAAGTCGGTGAGCGCGGGGGAGTAGACCGCTCCACCGGCGGCCGGGCCGCAGATGATCGAGATCTGCGGGATGACGCCGGAGGCCGCGGTATTGCGACGGAAGATCTCGCCGTACTTGCCGAGGGCGACGACACCCTCCTGGATGCGCGCTCCACCGGAGTCGAGGATGCCGATGATCGGCACGCCCGTCTTGAGGGCGAGGTCCATCACCTTGATGATCTTGTCGCCGGCCACTTCGCCGAGCGATCCGCCGAAGATGGTGAAGTCCTGCGAATAGACGGCGACCTGGCGCCCGTGGATCGTGCCGGTGCCGGTGACGACCGCGTCGCCGTACGGCCGCTTGTTCTCCATGCCGAAGCCGTGGGTGCGGTGCCGCACGAACTCGTCGAGCTCGACGAACGAGCCCTGGTCGAGCAGCAGCTCGATGCGCTCGCGCGCGGTCATCTTGCCCTTGGCGTGCTGTTTTTCGATCGCCGCCTCACCGCTCGCGGTCACGGCTTCGTGATAGCGCATCTTGAGGTCGGCGAGCTTTCCAGCCGTCGTGTACAGATCTGGTCCCGTAACGGGCGAATTGTCACTCACGCCGTTCACTCTACCGGCCAGCCCTCGGCCCGGACCGTTGACGAAACCCTACAAAACCCGGCCCGATCGCTGGCCGTTCTCTTCCCCCTGGTGGGCATAACTCCTGCAGATTCCGCAAATTCGGTTCAAAATGTGGCATCGGGGGCATCTTCCGGGAGAATTGCAGGAGTTATGCAGCGGAAGTAGGGCAGATGCAGTTTCCACTCAGCCGCGAGGCGGTGACCCGATTCGAGTACCTTGACGAGGCCGGGTCCACGAACGACGTGCTCGTCGGCCACGCGACGGGCACGGACGCCGCCGGCTGGCCGCACCTGTCGACCGTCGTCACCGACAACCAGACCCGCGGCCGGGGCCGGCTCGGCCGCACCTGGCTTGCCCCCACCGGCAAGTCGCTCGCGATCTCCGTGCTGTTGCGCCCGCTCGTCGGAGCCGGCGTCGGAGTGAGCACGCGCCAGGTCGCCCCGCTCCCGGTGGACCGCTTCGGCTGGTTCCCGCTCCTCGCCGGCGCCGCAATGACCATCGCCGTCCGCGCGGAGGTCGAGGCCAGCCTCCTCGAGACAGCCTCCGCAGCCGGTACCGCTGTCGCGGCCGCCGACGATGGAGAACACCCCGCTCACGAGGTCACCCTCAAGTGGCCCAACGACGTGCTGATCGACGGCTATAAGGTGTCCGGCATCCTCTCTGAGCTCCTGCCAGACGCCCACGGTCTCGTGATCGGCGCCGGGCTCAACCTCTCCCTCGACGAACACGACCTGCCCACGCTCACCTCGACCTCGCTGCTCCTCGTGACCGGCCGAGCCCCCGAAGCGGATGCCGTACTCGCCCGCTACCTGACCGAACTCGCCCGTCTCACCGCTGCGTTCCTCGCAGCGGACGGGGACCCGGTCGCGAGCGGACTCCAGGCCACCGTCACGGGCCTGTGCGGCACGCTCGGCTCGAAAGTGCGGGTCCAATTGCCCGGCGGCGCCGACCTCGTCGGAGTCGCGATCGCGCTCGACGAGTCCGGCCGGCTGATCGTGGAGGACCAGGCCACCGGCGAGCCGCAGGCCGTCGCTGCGGGCGATGTGACCCACCTGAGGTATTAATAGGGAGATGACGAACAACAGGGGGACGGGCCCGGCAGATCCGGCGGCCCCGGCCGAACGGGTCGTGGCCGCGCTGCGCCCGCACGGTCGGGTGCTGTTCTGGCCGACCCTCGCGCTGCTCGGCACCTGCACGGCAACCGGGTACTTCTACGGCAACCTCGCGGAGCCGTGGCAGGACAGTGCCCTGCTCTGGGTCGCCGCCGCTGTCGTCGTGATGCTCTGGCTGCTTCCGCTGGCCTCCTGGCTGAACCGGCGGTACACGATCACGACCCGGCGCATCATCTTCCGGCGCGGCTTCTTCGTGCGCACCCGCCAGGAACTGCTGCACAGCCGAGGCTACGACGTGCGGGTGCGGACGACCTGGCTGCAGGCCCTGAGCGGTTCCGGCGATGTGATCATCGCCTCCGGCTCAGAACGGCCGCTCGTGCTGAAGGACGTGCCCAATGCGGGTCTGGTGCAGCGCGTGCTGCACGACCTCATCGAACAGTCGCAGACCGGATTCGATTCGCGGCGGCGCGAGGAGTCAGCGTTCGCTGCCGACCAGACGACCATCTGGAATGGTCGCTAGGCTCGCCGTCACCGGAGCGGCAACGCGACGGTGCGGTGCGAAGACCCAGTAACGGTAGAGCACGAAGCGGAAGATCGCACCGAGAATGAGGCCGACCACGTTCGAGGAGATGTTGTCGGCGACGACGCTCGTGTGGCCGAGCACATAGTGGCTCACCCACAGGCAGGCGAGTCCGATGCCCATGCCGACGAGGCTGACGCCGAAGAATTCGATACCTTCGCGCAGGGTCTGCGACTGGCGGCTCTTGCCGAAGGTCCAGTAGCGGTTGCCGATCCAGTTGACCGCGATGGCGAGGATGGTCGAGACGACCTTGGCATAGATCGGCCCGGCGTGAACCAGGTGCGGATCGAAGATCGTGGTGCGGAGCAGATTGAACACCGAGAAGTCGACGGCGAAGCCGACGAGTCCCACGGCGCCGAAGCTCGCGATCTGGATCGCGAGGGCGACGAGCCGTGCTGATTTTCCCGAGGTAATCGGCATACATCCATCCGGTCTATGGGCGAAGATAGAACAACAATCCACGAGTCTACGGCGCAGATGCCGCTTCAGACTGAAAATTGGTGCGTCCGAAAATGAACGGTCGCACAGAAATCGGTGACGAAATGAGCACGACAGTCGGCGTAATCGGGGGCGGCCAACTGGCCAGGATGCTGATCCCCGCAGCGGTGAACCTCGGAATCGACCTGCGCGTTCTAGGCGAGGCCGACGGCATGTCGGCGGGCCTGGCCGCGGCCGCAGTGGGGGACTATCGCGACTTCGACACGGTTCTCGCCTTCGCCGAGACCGTTGACGTGATCACCTTCGACCACGAGCACGTGCCCCAGGCCGTGCTCCGTGAACTGGTCGCCCGCGGGGTCACCGTGCGTCCGGGACCGGAGGCCCTCGTCTTCGCCCAGGACAAGATCGAAATGCGCCGCCGCCTCGGCGAGCTCGGCCTGCCGGTCCCCGACTGGGCGGCTGTCGAGAACGCGTCGGAGCTCGCCGTCTTCATCGCCGAACACGGTGGCCGCGCCGTGGTCAAGACGCCGCGCGGCGGCTACGACGGCAAGGGCGTCCGGGTGGTCACCCACAAGCACGAGGTCGACGACTGGTTCACCGCCCTCGCCGAGGACGCCAACGGCGGCGCCCTGCTCGTCGAGGAGCACGTGCCGTACACCCGGGAGCTCGCCCAGCTCGTGGCGAGGCGCCCGTCCGGCCAGGTTGCCGTGTGGCCGGTCGTCGAGACCGTGCAGCGGGACGGTGTCTGTGCCGAGGTGATCGCCCCTGCCCCCCTGTCGAGCGGACGCCTCGCCGCGGTCGCCGCCGACATCGCCACGCGAGTCGCCGAGGGCATCGGCGTGTGCGGCGTGATGGCCGTCGAACTCTTCGAGACGACGGATGAGCGCCTCCTGATCAACGAGCTGGCCATGCGCCCGCACAACAGCGGTCACTGGTCGATCGAAGGATCGACCACAAGCCAGTTCGAACAGCACCTTCGCGCCGTTCTCGACCTCCCGCTCGGTGCGACGACGCCGCGCGACGAGTGGTCGGTGATGGTGAATATCCTCGGCGGCCCCCTGCGCGGCACTCTTTTCGATCGCTACCCGGCCGCTTTCGCCGCGCATCCGTCGGCCAAGGTGCACAACTATGGGAAGGACCCACGTCCCGGCCGCAAGGTCGGGCACGTCACCGTGGGAGGTGCGGATCTGGACGACGTCGCCTATGAAGCGCGTGCCACTGCGGCTTTCTTTCAGGACTGACACCTAAGATCGACTGCGTGCCCGAGAACCCCAGAGCAACCACCCCGCTGTCGGAGAACCGAGAAACGCCCCCGGCGCCGCTCGTCGGCGTCGTCATGGGCTCCGATTCCGACTGGCCGGTCATGAGCGACGCCGCGCAGCTCTTGCGCGACTTCGGGGTCGACTACGAAGTCCAGGTCGTGTCCGCGCACCGCACGCCCCAGAAGATGATCGCCTATGGCGAGGACGCCCACGGGCGCGGCCTCAAGGTCATCATCGCCGGCGCCGGCGGTGCAGCGCATCTGCCCGGTATGCTCGCCGCCGTCACCGCGCTTCCCGTCGTCGGCGTTCCCGTTCCCCTGAGCAGGCTCGACGGCCTCGACTCCCTGCTCTCGATCGTGCAGATGCCGGCCGGAGTTCCCGTCGCGACCGTCTCCATCGGCGGGGCCCGAAACGCCGCGCTCATCGCCGTGAAGATTCTGGCCCTCTCCGACACGGTGCTGCACGACAAGCTCGTCGCCTTCGCCGCGGACCTCGCCGCACAGGTCGAACAGAAGAATTCGGATCTCCAAGCCAAGCTATGAGCATCGCCACCAACCCGATCAGGAACCCGGAAGCCGGGTCCGCCCGTGTGATGACCAAACGGGCCTGGTGGCTCGTCCTGCTGAACGTCATCCTGCCCGGCTCAGCGCAAGTGCTCGCCGGAAGCCGCCGACTCGGCCGGTTCGGCCTGCGCTGCACGTTCACCCTCATCGCCCTCGTCGTCGTCGTCGGGGTCGCTTACCTGTTCTGGCCTGAGGTCGTGCTCACGGCGTTCACCAACTCGATCGGGTTGTGGGTCGCCGCGGCGGTGTTGGTGTTCTACGGCATCGTCTGGGTCGTGCTGACCCTCGACACCCTGCGGCTTGTGCGCCTCGTCAAGGCGGGCCGTGGTGCCCGCCCCCTCATCGCCGGCTTCGCGACCGTGCTCATGGTCGTCATCGCCGGAACGGCCGGATACGGTGCGTACGTCGCGGCGACGGCGAGCGACTTCCTGTCCTCGGTCTTCGTCGCCGGGCCGACGGTTCCTCCGGTCGACGGGCGCTACAACATCATGCTCCTCGGCGGCGACGCCGGCGCCGACAGGGACGGTCTCCGCCCGGACAGCATCACCGTGGCGAGCATCGACGCCACCACGGGCCAGGTCACCATGATCGGCCTGCCCCGCAACCTCGAGGACGTACCGTTCGTGGCGGGTTCCCCGCTCGCGAAGCTGTACCCCACCGGCTACGGCGCCGTCGACGGATGCGAGGTCGACGCCTGCATGCTGAACTCGATCTACACCGAGGTCGAGCTGAAAAGCCCCGAGATGTACCCGAAGGCCATCGACGCCGGCAGTGAGCCCGGCATCGAGGGGATGCGGGACGCGGCGGAGGGCATCACGGGGCTGACGATCCAGTACTACGGCCTCATCGACATGCAGGGCTTCTCGGAGCTCATCGACGCACTCGGCGGGGTCGACATCAACGTGACCGAACGCGTGCCGGTGCACACGGACGACACCTTCACCACCGTGCTGTTCTGGTTCGAGCCGGGCATGCAGCACATGGACGGCTATCACGCTCTCTGGTACGCCCGGTCGCGACACGGCACGAGCGACTACAACCGCATGGAGCGCCAGCACCAGCTCCAGGAGGCGATCCTCGCCCAGGCCAGCCCCGCGAATGTGCTCTCCAAGTTCGAGTCCGTGGCCTCCGCCGGATCGCAGGTCGTGAAGACCGACATCCCGCAGAGCATGCTCGGGTACTTCGTGACCCTCGCCGCCAAGTCGAAGACGCACCCGATCAACACGGTCGAGCTGACCCCGGCGAACAACGTCGACCCGGAGAATCCCGATTACGACGTGATCAGGTCCCTGATCTCGGCCGCCCTCACTCCGGCAACGGCGACGCCCACCCCGTAGCCCTACAGGTCGGCGTGCAGCTGCCAGACCCGCTCGGCGGAATCGCGCCAGCTGAAGGCCTTCGCCCGGTCGCCGCCGTAGATGCGCAGCCGCTTGGCGAGGGCCCGGTCGGTGAGCACCCGGTCGACGGCCGCAGCAAGGCGTTCCGGGTAACCGGCGGCGTCCTCGCGCTCGACCACAAGACCGGCGTCGCCGCCCGCCTCAAGCAACGCGGGAGCGTCGGAATGCACAACCGGGGTGCCGAGGTGGAAGGCCTGGATCACGGGCAGTGCAAAGCCCTCTTCGAGGCTCGGGAAGACCAGCAGGCTCGCCCGGGCGATCACGACGGCGAGTTGCTCGTCGGTGAGTCCGGGCATCGCGCGGACTCGGCCGGGCGTGAGCCCGGCTTCCTCGGCGACGGACCCGAGGTCGACTTCGCCCCAGGTGTCCGGTCCCACGACGATCAGGGGCAGGTCCGAAGCACCGGGCAGGCCGAGTGCAGTGATGAGGGCCGTGACGCCCTTACGCGGCTCGAGCGTGCCGACCGTGACGATGTACTCGGACGGCAGGTCGAGGGCCGTGGCGAGCAGCTCAGTGGCCGAGGAGTTGGACGGCAGCCGGAACGCCGTGCCCACGGCGCCGCCGATGACGCGCACCCGGTCACCAAGGTCGACGATCTCGGCAAGCTGCGCCGCGACGGCGTGGCTCGGCACGACGATCGCGTCCGCGTGCTTGCGAGCCCGTTTCATTCGCGCCTTGGTCCAGGCGACGGTCGTCGGGGTGAGCGCCTCGGGATGCGTCCACGCGAGCACGTCATGCACGGTCACGGCGACCTGCGTGTGATCGTTCACCCGGTCGTGACGGCGCAGCGGCGCCATCAGGCCCGGCGCATGGATCATCCCGGGCCCAGGCGATGTCGTCACCCCGAGCTGCCAGGCCGCGGCGAGCTCGCGGCGGGGGAGTGCGGTCTTGTAGAGTCCGGCGAGCCCGGGCAGGGCCGCCTCGATTTCCGCGTACTGCTCGGGCGCCGACGCTGAGACGATGCCCTCGACCTCGCAGTTGAGCGGAGCGCTCTCGATGAGCGCCCGGGTCAGCTCCTCGGTGTATCGACCGATCCCGCCGGGAACCGGCGCGATCATCTGGTCGACGATAACCCGCAGTGTGATCATTCGGTCTCGAGGACGCCTTCTGCCACGGCCTCGGTGAGCGCGTCGTGCCAGTCGCGCATCGGGGTGAGTCCGGCGGTGGCCCAGGCATCATGGCCGAGGACGGAGTACGCCGGGCGGGGCGCGGGGCGCACGAAGGAGGCACCATCGGTCGGGAGCACCCGGGCGGGGTCGAGGCCGTTGGCGGCGAGCACGGCCTGGGCGAAGCCGAACCAGCTCGTGACACCGGAGCTGGTGCCGTGGTAGATGCCGGCCGGGGCTTCGGCGTCGAGGAGGGCGACGATCTGGTTCGCGAGGTCGACGGTCCAGGTGGGCTGGCCGACCTGGTCCTCGACGACGTTCAGCGTGTCGTGGGTGGCGGCGAGTTTCAGCATGGTCTTGGGGAAGTTGGGACCGTTCTTCCCGTAGAGCCACGCGGTACGCACGATGTAGGTCTTGCCGGGGTTCTCGGCCAGGACGATTTCCTCGCCGGCGGCCTTGGTCCGCCCATACGCGGAGATCGGCGCGGCCGGTGCATCCTCCTGATACGGGGAGGTGGCGTTGCCTTCGAAGACGTAGTCCGTCGAGATCTGCACGAGGCGCGCCCCGGACGCCTGCGCGGCCCTGGCGAGGTTCCGCGGTCCGACAGCGTTCAGCAGGTAGGCGGCGTCCTCGTTCGTTTCGGCGTCGTCGACCTTCGTGTACGCGGCGGCATTGATCACGACATCGAACCCGGTGACGGCAGCCTGGACGGCGGCCTGGTCGGTGATGTCCAATTCGCCACGGTCGAAGGCGGTCACGTCCCGACCGGCCAGGGCCTTCTGCAGGTCGCGGCCGAGCATCCCGGCGGCGCCGGTGATCAGGTAGCGGGTCATGAGCTCAGTGCCGCGCGGGCCTTGAGGGGTTCCCACCAGGAACGGTTGTCGCGGTACCACTGCACGACGTCGGCGAGGCCCTTCTCGAACGGGACCTGGGGGGCGTAGCCGAGTTCGGCCTGGATCTTGGTGATGTCCACCGAGTAGCGCAGGTCGTGGCCGAGGCGGTCGGCGACGCGGTCCACGTAGGACCAGTCCTTGCCGGTGGAGTCCAGCAGCAGCTGGGTCAGCTCCAGGTTGGTCAGCTCGGTGCCGCCGCCGATGTTGTAGATCTCTCCGGCGCGGCCGCCGACGAGGACCATCGCGATCGCGCGGGTGTGGTCGTCCACGTGCAACCAGTCGCGGATGTTATTGCCCGCCCCATACAGCGGGACGTGCATGTCATCGATCAGGTTCGTCACGAACAACGGGATGACCTTCTCGGGGAAGTGGTACGGGCCGTAGTTGTTCGAGCAGCGCGTGATCGACACGTTCAGGCCGTGCGTGCGGTGGTAGGACCGGGCGAGGAGGTCGCTGCCGGCCTTGGAGGCGGAATACGGGGAGTTGGGTTCCAGGGCGCGTTCCTCGTTCCAGGAGCCCTCCGCGATCGACCCGTAGACCTCGTCCGTGGACACGTGCACGAACCGGGCCAGGTTGTGGCGGAGCGCGGCGTCCAGGAGCTGCTGGGTGCCGAGAACGTTGGTCTCGACGAAGATCGACGCGTCCCGCACCGACCGGTCCACGTGGGACTCGGCCGCGAAGTGCACCACGGCGTCCAGGGACGGGAAGAGCGTGTCGAGCAGTTTCGCGTCACGGATGTCCCCATGCACGAACGAATACCGGGGCGAATCGGCGATCGGAGCGAGGTTCGCGAGGTTGCCCGAATACGTCAACGCGTCCAGAACAACAACCTCGGCCCCCTCCAAACCCGGGTACGCGTCTTCGATGGTGCGACGAACAAAGTTCGAGCCGATGAAACCAGCGCCGCCGGTAACGAGGATCTTCATATGTTTTGTGACCTATCTGTAAACGTAAAGTGCCCGCACTATCCTATCGGGCGTGAGTCCGCCGGACGTGGGGGCACCCGGCTGGGGTGCTTCCCAAACGGCACGAACACTGATTACATGGCTTCGGGGGCGGCGCCAGTCGAACTCGTCGAGCAGAAACGAGTTCCGATGGCTGTGCTGCGCTCCAAACTTTCTCCCGTCGTCAGAAGACGTCCCTGGCTTGCCGCCTCGTCGGCCCTGGTCCTCGGCCTGGCGATCCTGCAACCGGTGGCCGGCGCGGCCGTCGCGGCAACGCCCGTGCGTGCCCTGTCCGCCGCGACCACGGCGGCTCCGCTCGACAACGACACGATCACTCCCGCGGAACTGCTCGGCTCTCCGCCCGTCGCGGCCCCGGACGCACGGAACCAGCCCGATGTCACGGTCGCCGCGGGAACGGTCTCCCTCGATCACACGGTCGACGTGGCAATGGTCGTTCCTGCTGAAAAGTCCTCCGTCTACAACACGTTCATCAGCGACAGCGCGGCGCGAGACCTGGTCGCGAAGACCGGAGCGTATTGGAAGGCCCAGAGCAACAACCAGGTCACCTCCCTGACGGTGACGCACCTCGGGCGATACTCGACCGCGGTGACCTGCGCTGACCTCGTGTCGGCAAACTCCCAGCCCGCGATGACGTACATCTGGGGTACCGCGGCCCTGAACTTCGGTCATTCGCTGCCCAACGGCGACCCTGACTTCGGCTACTACCTGGCCGGCACCGGGCATCACCTGCTCGTCCTCGTCCCCGATGCGTGCGGTGGCGCAGGTATCGGCAGCGTCGGCGCACCGGGGGTGCCCGTCAGCGCAGCCAATGGCGGTGTCATCATGGCCTCGATGAACGGCGTGAACAACCTCGACATCGTCGCTCACGAGTTCGGGCACAACCTCGGCCTCCAGCACTCGAACATCGCCGTGTGCCCCGACGCCTCCCTGTCCGAAGGGTTTCTCAACACGTCGACAGGAACGTTCACCGACGGATGCGCCGACCTCCCCTATGAGGACGCGTACGACGTGATGGGCGCCGCATACTCGTACAACGGCGAGGCCAACGGCACTCCGACGGCCCTCAACACGAGCCACAAGTCCCGGCTCAATGCCCTCTCGGACGGGGAAGCCCAGACGATCACCCTGGACCCAGGGGTGCGGACCCAGGAGACGTCCGCGACTATTGTGACCACCGGGGCCGTGTCCGGCCGACGGGCGCTCGTGGTCACGGACCCGCGCACCCAGCAGGTGTACTACGTCGACTACCGCGGTGGCACCGGCTCAGACGCCGGCTCGCTCTACACTCGCGGACTGCTTGCGTCAGAGGGCGTCGACAACGGGGTGCGCCTCCTCACGACCCGGAGCGATTTCACTTCCGTCGTGTTGTTGAGTCCGAGTTCGACCAGCAATACCGGGCACAAGCTCTTCCTGACCGCAGGGCAGAGCCTGTCGACCAGGTCAGGCGGCATCCGGGTGGTTGTGCAGAGCATCGCCGGTGGCGCCGCCATTGTCTCCGTCACGCTCACGGCGAGCTCAGTCGACCGGGTGTTCGGCGACAACCGATTCGCCACATCGGCCGCGATCTCGAGGGCGAACTTCGCCGCGGATGCGCCGGTCGTCTACATCGCGAACGGGTTGAATTTCCCCGATGCCTTGTCTGCGGCGCCTGTCGCCGGTGCCGCGAACGCTCCGATCCTTCTTGTGACGGCCGATAGCGTGCCGAACGTCGTCCAGGCAGAGCTGGCTCGACTGCACCCGAAGAAGATCGTGGTGCTCGGTAGCCAGAATTCGGTCAGTGATGCGGCCGTCGCTCAAGTCAAGGCTTTTGCTGTCGACCCGGCGGCGCCGGTCGTTCGACTGTTCGGCGATGACCGGTTCGCGACGTCGGCCGCGATTTCTGCGGCGAACTTCCCGCTCGGAGCCCCGGTGGTCTACATCGCCAATGGGTTGAAATTCCCGGACGCCTTGTCTGCTGCGCCGGTCGCCGGTAGCGCGAAAGCGCCGATCCTCCTCGTGACGGCCGACAGCATCCCCGCCGTGGTCCAGGCAGAGCTTGATCGACTGAATCCGACGAGCTTCGTGGTGCTCGGCAGCCAGAACTCGGTCAGTGATGCGGTCGTCGCGCAACTGAAGGGCTACACCGCCGACCCGGCCACGCCCGTCGTGCGCTTGTCCGGCGATGACCGGTTCGCGACGTCGGCCGCTATTTCTGCGGCGAACTTCCCACTCGGCGCCCCGGTGGTCTATATCGCGAATGGCTTCAATTTCCCTGATGCGCTGTCGGCGGCCCCGGTCGCGGGGTCCAAGAAGGCGCCGATCCTGCTCGTGCAGCCAGGCGGTCTTCCGGCCGCCGTGCAGAAAGAGATACTGCGGTTGAAACCGACCAGATTCGTGGTGCTCGGCAGTCAGGACGCCGTCGGTGACGCGGTCGTCGCCCAGCTGAACGCGCTCATCCCCTAGTCGCTGATTGTCCACCATCCATAGCTTTTTTGGCCTGATTGGTTACGCTATCGGTTGAGATTCCATTGGGGGATGAAATTCATGAGCCAACGTCGTTTACCGCATAAGCTGCTCCGAAGCCTGGCCGCTGTTACGGCCTGCCTCGTTATTGTCGCTGGGCTCGTCGCGGCGCAGCCCGCCGGGCCGGCGTCGGCGATCGTGAAGAGCACGCCCCCGGACACGAACGACGTCTATGCCAAGGACTTCAATCCCGGCAACCTCATAAGCGACGCGAACTTCTACAACGGGTCGGCCATGACGACTCCGACCGTTCAGTCATTCCTGACCGCACAGGGTGTGGACTGCACGGGCACGCTCTGCCTGAAGTCTTTCGTGCAGACAACGACAGACATGCCTGCCGACAGCTGGTGCAGCACCTACACCGGAGTCGCAAATCAATCAGCGGCGGACATGATCGCGAAGGTTGGCGCAGCCTGCGGAATCAGCCAGAGGGTGCTGCTCACTTTGCTCCAGAAGGAACAGACCCTGGTCACCAGGACGGATCCGACCAAAGCCCTTCTTGACAAGGCCACGGGCTATTCCTGCACCGACACATCGACATGCGACATCGCCTACGCCGGTCTCTTCAAGCAGGTCTACTACGCGGCCCGGCAGTTCAAGCGTTACAGCGACGCGACGCTCTTCCCCCAATACCAGGCAGGCAAGACCGTGACCATCCAGTACTTTCCCAACAGCCCGGCCTGTGGTTCGAGCACGGTCACGATCTGGAACGCTGCAACAGCAGCGCTCTATACCTACACCCCCTATCAGCCGAACGCCGCTGCTCTAGTGCCCGCGAATTTCTTCGGCGTTGGCGATTCTTGTTCTGCGTATGGGAACCGCAATTTCTGGGCGATCTACAACGGCTGGTTTGACTCATCAACGAGCGGCAGCGTTCCGACCGTCAACGCGATTTCGGGACAAGACCGGTACGACACGGCAGCGGCCATCTCGCTGAAGTCCTATCCAGGCGTCAATGTCAAAGTCCCCGTCGTCTACCTCGCGGCCGGCACCAACTTCCCGGATGCCCTGAGCGCTGCCCCGGCTGCTGCTGCCCTCGGCGGACCGCTCCTGCTGTCCCTTCCCGATCGACTCCCTGACTCCGTCCTCGCCGAGGTGAAGCGACTGGCCCCGCAGAGAATCGTCGTCGTCGGAGGGACGGACTCGATCGGCGCGGCGGTGTACGCGCAACTTGCGGCCCTGCAGAATCAGATCACCAGGCTGAGCGGCGCCGACCGATACGAGACCTCTCGAATGATCGCCCAGGACGCATACAAGCGGCTGCTCGATCTGAATCCGTCCAAGGTCGAAGTCGTCTACGTCGCCTCCGGCGCGAACTTTCCCGATGCTCTCTCCGCCGGCGCGGTCGCCGGAGCGATCGGTGCACCCGTGATCCTGGTCAACGGGAGTGCTGACGCGGTTGACACGCCGACGGCCGTTCTCCTGACCGCACTCAACGCGACGAAGGCAACGGTGGTCGGGGGTCCGCCATCCATCTCCCCTTCGTACTCGCAGAGTCTCGCAGCACTCGTCCCGATCCTTCCGATCTCCGGATCCGACCGGTTCGACACGAACATCAAGCTCAACAAGTCCGCACCCAGCACGGGCGACAGCGTCTATGTGGCCACCGGATTCTCCTTCCCCGACGCTTTAGCGGGTGCCGCCGCGGCCGGGGCAGGGCATGACGCTCTCTACCTGGCTCAGACGGCCTGCGTCCCGGCGCCCGCCGTCGAGAGCATCCTTGCAACGCACGTTGCAACGGTGTACCCGTTAGGTGGTCCGACAACACTGACGAACAAGGTGTCCCAGCTGGTCTCCTGCCAATAGCGTTCGGGGAATGGGCGCCCCTTCGCCCGGTTTGGTAGGCTGCACAGGTGCAGATCCGCGAGCTTTCTATCCCCGATTCCTACGAGATCACTCCGAAGCAGTTCGGTGACAGTCGGGGGGTGTTCCTCGAGTGGTATCGCTTCGATCGCCTTGAGGAGACCATCGGGCATCGCTTGGAAATCGCGCAGGCGAACACGAGCGTGTCCAAGCGGGGTTCGGTGCGCGGCATCCACTTCGCGGACATTCCGCCGAGCCAGGCCAAGTACGTGACCGCCGTGCGCGGTGCGGTCCTGGACTACATCATCGACATCCGGGTCGGGTCGCCGACCTTCGGCCAGTGGGACAGTGTGCTGCTCGATGACACCGACCGCCGTGCGGTCTACATCGCCGAGGGCCTCGGCCACTGCTTCGTCGCGCTGACCGATGACGCCACCGTGAGCTATCTCGTGACCGCCCCGTTCAACCCGGGCCGTGAGCACGGTATCAACCCCCTCGACGCCGACATCGGCCTCGTGTTCCCGCCCGAGGCCGGCGAGCTCCTGCTCTCGCCCAAGGACACGGATGCTCCCGGGCTCGCCGAGTCCGCCGCGAGTGGCCTGCTGCCCACGTGGGCGGACGCGAAAGCGTTCTACGCGGCCCTGAACGAAGGAAAGTAAGCATGCGCGGAATCATCCTCGCCGGCGGTTCGGGCACGCGCCTGTGGCCGATCACGAAGGCCATCTCCAAGCAGTTGATGCCGATCTATGACAAGCCGATGATCTACTACCCCTTGTCGACGCTGATGATGGCCGGGATCAAGGAAATCCTCATCATCACGACCCCGGAATACAACCACCAGTTCCGTGCCCTCCTCGGCGACGGGTCCGAGCTGGGCATCCGCATCGAGTACGCCGTGCAGGAATCCCCCGACGGCCTCGCGCAGGCCTTCATCATCGGGGAAGAGTTCATCGGCGATGAGTCCGTCGCCCTGGTCCTGGGCGATAACATCTTCCACGGTGCGGGCCTGGGCTCGGCGCTGCGGGGCAACGCGAACCTCGAGGGCGCCCGCATCTTCGCGTACCACGTGTCCGACCCGCACGCCTATGGTGTTGTCGAGTTCGACGAGACCATGACGGCGCTTTCTATCGAGGAGAAGCCCGTCACCCCCAAGAGCAACTACGCGGTGCCCGGCCTGTACTTCTACGACAATCGCGTCGTCGAGATCGCGAAGACCATCAAGCCCTCCGCGCGCGGGGAGCTTGAGATCTCCACGGTCAACGAACGCTACCTGCAGCAGGGCGACCTGCACGTGCAGGTCCTCGACCGCGGCACGGCATGGCTGGACACGGGCACGTTCGAGTCCATGATGCAGGCCTCCGAGTACGTGCGCGTGATCGAAGACCGCCAGGGCTTCAAGGTCGGCTGCATCGAGGAAATCGCCTGGCGCGCAGGCTGGATCGACGACAAGCAACTCGCCAAACTCGCCGCACCCCTCATCAAAAGCGGCTACGGCTCGTACCTGAAGACTCTCGTGTGGCAGGACAATAGCTAACCGTCGTTGCACGGCACGCTGCCTGTGAGGCGAAAGGGGCCGCGCCGAGCCTCTGGCGTCGTGCTCGATCCATGACGTGTAGCTTTAACATGCTTTGAGCGAAACGGCCGAAGTGTGCGCAAGTCATGTCGGTTCGGACGTGATCGTGGATTCTTCCGGGGGAAGCTCGTGACTGCTGTGGAAAATAAGTTGACGGGCATGAGCGCGCGGGCCGTGGCGCCGATCTCCATCGCTGAAGCTCTCGGCGGGCACAGAAACTCTCTTGGTCTCATTCGTCTGGTCCTCGCGTGCCTGGTAATTTTTGACCATGCATTCCCGCTGGGTGGATTTGGCGGCGACCCGGGACTGACCCAGACGCACGGCCAGGCTTCGTTGGGCAGTCTCGCAGTGGCGGGCTTCTTCGCAATCAGTGGATACCTCATAGCCAAGAGTGGACTGGCGACCGATGTCGTGCAGTTCCTCTGGCGCCGGTGTCTGAGGATCTTTCCCGCGTACTGGGTGGTCCTTCTCTTGACCGCATTCGTCGCCGGACCCGCCCTGTGGATCGGGTCGGGCCACGACCTGAGCGGTTACTTCGGACTTGCCCCCCAGAACCCATTCCACTACATCCATGCGAACTGGGGCCTGAGCATCGGTACCTGGGGGATCTACGATCAGCTGCGGGATTCGACGCCATATGGCCTGGCCACTGGCCGCAGTGTCTTCAACGGGTCCATCTGGACTCTTATCTACGAGTGGCAGTGTTATCTCCTGATCGCTGCAGCCGTTGCGTTCGGCCTCATGCAGAAGGCAAAGCTCGTCTTCCCCCTCTCGGCCCTGTTCCTTCTCGTGGTGCAGATCGTCCGAATCACCAATCCAGACGGTCCTGGCGCAATCGCGCCCTTTCTTGCCGACCAGTACCGGGTCTCACTGACCCTTACGTTCCTGCTCGGCGCAACGCTCGCGGTCTACTCCCGACGAGTCATCTACAGCAACGGCCTGGGACTCTTCTCTGGCCTCGTCCTGGTCCTCACTCTCAGGTATGGAGGGTTCCTGACGATCGGCACCGTCGCGGGGACGTATTTTGTGTTCTATGTTGCCGCGCGACTGCCCAGGCAACTGCACTGGGTCGGATCGAAGAACGACTACTCCTATGGGGTCTATATCTATGGCTTCCTCGTAGAACAAATCATCGCCAGCCTCGGATGGTACAAGCTCGGATACCTGCCCTACGCAATGATCTGTCTGGTGATCACGCTCGGGTGCGCCTGGCTGAGCTGGCACGGCGTGGAAAAGCAGGCAATGGCGCTCAAGGATCGGGGGCCGGGACGCGGTTGGCCCGTTTGGTACGCATATGCCCGGTTGAGGTTCGTCGGAACCCGAGCGCGCCGCAGGGTACGGGCACACGGCACCAGCGCCGACCACGGTGTACCGTTGCGCCGACGACCGTGACACTGAACCGGTTCCCCCAGGGTGGCATGATGTATTAATGCCCGTCACATCGCTTTTTTCCCGCGTGAACACCGCTGTGCTGCGTCGTTTGCGAGGATTGCTCCCTGCTCCGAAAACCCGAAGCGCGGATGCCCCTGCCAATCGCCAGGTTCGAAACGACCTCATCCATCTGCAACTTGCGAATCGGCTCTCGCGTCGCCCAGCGATCGATCCGAACGGCACGACGGTTGTCACAGTGACCACCCACGGTGCCCGGATTGAACGGGCGTACATCGCCCTGGAGTCCATCGCCAGGGGCCGTGCGCGCCCGGCACGCCTGCTGCTCTGGCTCGACGACGAGGAGATCTTCCGGGCCCTGCCGCAATCCCTGCGTCGCCTGGAGCGCCGGGGACTCGAGGTCATCCTGGACCTGAACAAGTACAAGGTCCACACCAAGTATTATCCATACGTGAAGTCTGTGGACGTTCATGTCATGCCTCTTGTCACGGCTGACGACGACGTGTTGTATCCGCGGGAGTGGCTTTCGGCGCTGCAGGCGGAACACGCGCTCTTCCCGAACGATGTGATCTGCTTCCGAGCCCACCGTATTCCCGTCGTCGGGGACGCGCTCGGCCCGTACAAGACCTGGGCTCCCTGCAATGACTTTCATGCCGGGATCTCCAACCTGGGCACCTCGGTATCGGGCCAGCTGTTTCCGGCACCGGTCGTCAACGCGATCCGGGCCAAGGGCGACGAATTCCGTACGCTCGTACCGGATGCCGATGATCTGTGGCTGCACGTCTGCACCGTCGAGCAGAACGTGGCCACCCGTCAGATCGGCCGCCAGTCGATCACATTCCCTTATGTTCCAGGGAGCCAGGCCGCCGGCCTGTACCTGCAGAACGTGTGGAACGGTGGGAACGACGCCGCTGTGGAGCGAATCTACAGCCCGGCGGCCGTCGAAGCCATCCGTCAGGACGCAGTGCGTGCGGAGTCCGCAGCGGGTTGAGCCATACCCGCGGCGGCGGCTAGCGCTTGCGAAGCCCGGCGATGGTACGCCCGGCCCAGCGCAACGGCGCCGTGACCCGCCAGGACGAGCTCGTTTCCACACCGGCCAGACGTTTCCGGACATCCGCGAGAATCTGATTGCGCTGCGAGATCACGCCGTACTCACGGTCCGCTGCCTTGCGGGGATTGGTGCAGAAGGCGACCAGAGGCAGCAGGGTCTTGGACCAGGTCATGGTTTCCGCCAGAGCCTGAACACGCTCGCGGCGCTTCGCGAGCGCCGTCTCGTCGAAGAGCACGGCTTCGAGCGCTTCGACGAGCGCATCGACGTCCTCGGCGGGCACAGTGGCACCCAGGTCGTACTGCCGGATCAGGTCTGCGAAGATGTCGCCGTCGGTGCTCACGATCGGCAGGGAAGCCCACAGGTAGTCGAGCAGACGCGTTCGGAAGCTGAACTGTGTCTCGATGTGCGGGAAATGTGTGCTGACTCCCACGTCCGCGTCCAGCAGGAAATTCGCCCGCTGCTCGTACGGAACCCAGGTCTCGTTGAAGAATACGGAACGATTGATCAGGTTGAGATCCGTCGCGAGCTCCCTCGCTCGTCGCTCCATCTCCATCTGTGGAACGTCCGGATTGGGATGCTTGACGCCGAGAAAGAAGAGCCGCACGTTGTCGTGACGTTCCGCAATGCGGGCGACCGCCTCGATGAGGGACAGCGGGTCGAACCAGTTGTAGATCCCGCCTCCCCACAGGATGATCTTGTCGTCCATGCCGATGCCGTCGACGACTCCGCGGATGCCGTGGCTCGTCTGGACCGGTGGGGTGCCGGCGATGCCGAACGGGGCGACGTCGAGGAGCGATCGGAGAGTCGGGTCCTGGTCGTAGGTGGCCGGATTGATCCTGGCCAGGCCGGCGAGCTGGCCGAGCCAGAAGTCACGCTGTTTCTCGGACGCGCAGAGCATGAAGTCCGCCCGTTCCATCTGGTCGTTCATCACTTCGACGGAGTCGACTGCGACCGCGTAGCGGTCCGCCTCGGGAAGGTCTTTGCCCTGCTCGAGCTGTTCGAGGTGCAGCGGGTCGTAGATGTCGGCCACGAGGATCGTGTCGAGGTCTTTCAGCCAGGGGTGGCTCCGCAGGATATGTCCCTGGGTGATGATGACATCCGCCCATGCCGCGTGCGGCTGCAGCGCGTCGTGGGCGGCGAAGACGATGTCGAAGTCGGGATGTGTTCCCGTAGCGCCGATCGTGGAGGCCAGGCGAACCTGTCCGACGTCGGAAAGCACCCGGGCAATCTCCCAGGCGCGAATGGCGGGTCCGGCCATCCGTGTCCCGATGGTGTCCGGTGTGACGATGAGGATCTTGCTTCTCTTCGGCAGGTCGGCGGCCATCAGCGAGTCACCCACCACAGCCGCACAGAGAGCGCGAGTTTGAGTGCGACACGAACCGGCAGCTGATACCACGCGGGGTACTGGCGACTCAGGTAGGTGTACGCGCTATCGTGATGCACCTGTTCCATGCGACGTGCGTTGTTCGACGTGGAGTGGGCGCCGGTGTGAACCACCACGGATTCGGGGTAGTAGACGTTGCGCCACCCGGCCTTGGACAGGCGGGAGCCGAGATCGACGTCTTCGAAGTACATGAAATAGCTGGGGTCGAAACCATCGACGGCCTCGTATGCCGTCCGGCGCACGAGGAGGCAGGCACCGGATAGCCAGCCGGCGTCGCGTTGCTCCGCCCCATACTCACCTTCGGCCCGATACTTCCGCGACCACGGATTGGTGGACCAGATCCGCCCCAGAATGGCGTGCCCGATCCCGGTGCCGAGGGACGGGAGCTGTCGGGCAGAGGGATAGACGGCGCCCGTGGCGTCCAGAATTCTCGGTCCGATGGCGCCGGCGCCCGGAATGTCGTCCGCCGCGGCGATGAGGGCGGCCAGAGCGCCCGGCGTGAAGACGACGTCCGGGTTCGCGATCACGAGGAGATCGGCGACTGCGTCGGCGGCCTTGACGCCGACGGCGATACCGGCTCCGTACCCGCGGTTGTCGGGCAGTTCGATCAAGCGCGCGCCGTAGGCGCTCGCGGCCAGTCGCTCCACGCTGAGGTCGTCTGACGCGTTGTCGACGATGATCACATCGGGGCGCCCGCCGTCGGAGTCGATCAGCGACTGAAGGAATGACTCCAGGGTCGTCCCGGTGTTGTGGGTCACCGTGATGACGACGGCGGAGTGTGGCATGGTGCCTTTCGCGGCTAGAAGAGGGTACGCGTCGTGCGGTTCTTCGTCCGGCCTATGACCCGAGGACCGCAAATGACGGCTCGACATAGGTCATGCCGCCCGCGGCTTTCGGATTGTTCGCGACCACGAACGAGCAGGACTGGGGGAAGTCGGCGAAGTGCCGGCCCGCCGAGTCCATGAGCGAAACGTTCACGAAGTACTTGCCGGTTCCGAATCGCGTGTCGTGGAGGGTGAACTGCATCGAATGAGTGCCCGCCATCTTGTCGAGCCGGATACCGATGCGTTTGGTCGTGGTGCCGTATGCCACCTGGCCGAGTGTGTTGTCGATCTGGACAGCGCAGATCCAGTCGTCGGGCGCGTCCAGGAAGAATTCCAGATCGGTTGTGATGATGAGGTCGTCGCCCTGGCGGAGAGGCAGCCCGGGTGCGCGGTTCACGGCGTGCGCCCTCGCCGCAAGGATCTTGGCTTCCTTGGTCGGGGCGGGGGCCGAGCTCGTCGTGTCCTCGGCGATCCGCCGGCCTTCGAGGATGTCCCGGAACTGGGCAACGGCTTCCCGGGGCTCTCCGTCGAAGACGACCTCTCCCTTGTTCAGAAGAATCGCACGGTCGCAGAGCTCAGTGACCTGTCCGAGGGAGTGGGTCACGAGGATGATCGTGCGGCCTTCCTCCTGGAAGGACCGGATCTTGTCGAGGCACTTCCGCTGGAATGCTTCGTCACCGACGGCGAGGACCTCATCGACGAGGAGCAGATCGGGGTTCGTGTGTACGGCGACGGCGAAGGCCAGTCGCACATACATGCCGGAGGAGTAGAACTTCACCTGTGTGTCGATGAATTCGCCGATGCCGGAGAACGACAGGATGTCCTCGAACTGGTCTTCGGTTTCCTGCCTGCTCAGGCCCATGATCGAGGCGTTGAGGAACACATTCTCGCGGCCGGTCAGGTCGGGATGGAAGCCGGCACCAAGCTCGAGCAACGCAGCGATCCGTCCCCGACGCGAGACCTGTCCGGATGTGGGGTCGAGGATGCCGCCGATGACCTTGAGCAGGGTGCTTTTGCCCGAACCGTTGTGCCCGATGAGCGCCACGGTGTGCCCGGCCTGGATCGTCGTGCTGACATTCTGCAGCGCCCAGAAGATCTCACGGTGCCGGCGTCCGCTTCGCCCGAAGGTGACGAGGCGCTCTTTCAGTGAGTTGTCTTTGCGGAGCACGAAGCGTTTGGAGACGTTGTCGATGACGACAATGTCCGGGGTCGACGGGACGGAAAGGGTCTCTTCGTCTTCAACAAGAGTCATGGGGTTCTCCGAATTGATTGTCATAGTGCCTGTGCGAAGTTTCCCTGGATCCGGGTGAAGATGCGGTGGAAGATGAGGAGCAGCACCACGCCGATGAAGAAGGCCACGCCGAGTCGCATCATGAGATCGGACGGGTATTCGGCAACACCCTGACCGCCGAGCCAGAGCGACCTCTGGAAGCCGAGGACACCGAGAGTGATCGGGTTGTTCGTGTAGATCTGCAGTGCGAGCCCGCCACCGAGAATCCCCTTGACCATGGACCAGGAGTACACGACCGGTGAGGCCCAGAGAGCAAGGAGCAGGATCACTTCGACGAGGTACTGAACGTCACGAAGGTAGACGTTGACGGCAGACAGCAAGAGCCCGAACGCCGTTGAATAGACCAGCAGCACGAGGAACGACGGAATGAAGTAGATGAAATCGGGGGTGGCCGGAAAGCTGCCCAGTGCGGCGGTGGCCACCAGGATGATCACGAACTGGATCAGGAAATTGAAGAGAGCAGACCCGACGCTTGCGAGCGGAAACACTTCCCTGGGCAGATAGATCTTCTTGATCAGGCCGCTGTTGCCCACGATGGAGGCGGTTCCTCCGCCGATGACCTCGCTGAACAGGCCGTATGCGGTCAGCCCGGTGAACACGTAAATCGCGAACTCGGGAATTCCCCGCTCAGCGGACAGGAATTTACCGATCACGACGTAATAAATGAAGAGCTGGGTCAGCGGTCGAATTAATGTCCAGACGAAACCGAGTGCACTGTCCTTGTAGCGGGACTTGAGGTCGCGCCGGACGAGCAGTGCGAGCATCTCCCGATGGGCGAATATCTCCCGGATCGATTCCCAGGTGCCACGTCCCTTGTTCGCACCGGAGCCAACCATCACCAGCTCTTGTTGTGCGAGATCCGCGAATCGCTGTTCAGAAGACATTGACATTCACTTCATTTCCGGGAGGAACGGGGGGACTGGGTAAGTATACGCGTTGCCTCCTGAGGCGGACTTGTGACGTCACGAGCCCCGAAGTCGGCGGCTGTTACCGGCGTGGCCTGTGTTTTGCGATCGCCTCAGCGACCTGATCGACGGCCCGAACGACCTTCCGATTGTGCAGCGCGTCGTAGAGTTCCTGAACGTGCGCCGAGGCCGCGGCCGACTCAGCCAATTGCCGGGTCAGGGAGGCGATCTCCTCTGTCAGGACCGAAATGCGGTCCGAAAGTTCGATGGTGAGCTCTGTCTTATCGGACAGCCCCGAATTCAGGTTCCTGATCTGGAATTCCAGGTCGCTGATGACTTTGCCGAATGCCCGCTCGTGTGTGCTCTGCTCAGCATCGACGGCGGCGTCCGCGACGGGGGAGACGATCGCATCCGCAATGCGGCGCTCGAGTGCGAAGGAGCCCGTTGCGAGTCCGGCGGTCAATTCTTCGGGCGTCGGGTGCCGGAACAGGTAAGACGCGTACAGGGTGCCGTCTTGAAGCCGGTGGAAGTCGCGCATGCCGTGGTGATTCGGGCTGGGCTTCAATCCGCTCGAATTCAGGTATGCCCGACCGGAATTGTCGACCTTGCGGCTGAACTGATCCCACGAACGCCAGGGGAAGTGCAGGACTTCGATTTCGAGTTCGGGTGGCGGAGCGCCCTGACTCCCGATGCTCACGAGATGGTTTCCCTGAACGACGGAGACGTTCGGGTCGCCCACGTGAACGGCGTTCGGGGTCGAGTGTGCGTGCAGGCCAACCGCGTTCATCTCCTCGACGGTGCGCAGGTCCTGATAGACGAGTCGCTGCAGGCCTGTTCCGACGAGGGCGGGTGGCCCCGTCATATCGATCACATTGACGAGGAAGGAGCGGATGCCCGGGTCGATCTCACTGAAGACATCGTGGAGGGTTCGGCCGGGCAGGCGCGGCAGCCAGAATTCGTCTGCGTCCGCATTGAGCACCCAGTCGGCTCCGTACTTCGATGCCGCATCGCGAGCCATCTGGGTGACGACAACTCCCTGCTGCTTGCGGTGCACGGGGTCGTGCAGCAAGACGACCCTGCCCTCGGCTGCGTAGCCCTCGAGGATCTCCGCAGTTCCGTCCACGGAACCATTGTCGGTGGCGATGATCAGGTCGACACCCTGACTCAGATGATGGTCGATCATGGGAGCGATGATGTCCGCTTCGTCACGAACCATGAGTGTCATAACGATCTTCATAGACTTGGAGCTTTCTTAGAATCTGCAGCGGGAGGGGCTTCGCCACACCAATTGTCACAGAGTTGTGAAGGATCCCGCATTTCGATCAGCGGAAGAGCACGTCCCGCACGGCCAGGAGGTAGGTACGGCCGAAACGCTGCGACGGCTCGAGCACGGTGCCCTCCGCCCATTCGTTCCAGGCATTGACAAAGACGATCCTGTGGTCGCGCTCGCGTTCTGAAACCGCTGAGACGGCCGAGTTGAACCAGCGACGGAACGTGTACGGGTTGGAACCGTACCAAAGGTCAGGCTGCCATTGGCGCCTGGCCGTGTTGTCGAAGTTGACCATCACGCCGGGGTACCTGTGGTCGTCCAGGGGCTTCCGAAGTTGCAGTTCTGAATCGCTCGCCATCGCTGCATAGCTCAGGATGTTGCCCTCGAATCGCGGTTCCACTCCCAGGTGCTCGCGAGGCTGTGCCGTCCATTGCCGATTGTGGGGAGCGAATTCAAGAAAGGCGTCGAGACCGTTGTCGGCAAGATTGTCGTCAATGCCGTCCATGCTGCGTCCGACATCGACCGTGACGATTGTGAGCCCGTCGAGCCCGGCCTCCAGTGCCACCTTTCGCCAGTATGCGAGGACGTTGGCGTGGTCCGGAATCTGGGTGACCCGGTACACGGAGATCAGGGGCTTGTTGTCCACCCGGATGTACCGGGGGTCGGTAATGAGAGGCAAGACGTCATGGATGAACTGAGTTGCCGGGACTGCGTCGTAGTCCTGTGCGATCAGGACGTTGTCGGCACTGCCGTCCCATCGTCGCGTCCAGTTCTCGTTGGCCCACATGATGCAGAAGGGTGCATTGTCCGTGGTGGCCAGGAGATTTTCGACCGGGGTGTCCATGAGTTTCTTACCGGCGAACCAGTAGTAGTAGTACATGAACCCTTCGATGCCGGCCAGACGCGCGAGGTCGTACTGCTTTGACCGGACGATGTCATTGGAGAGGTCGTAGAAGCCCAGGTCAGCTGGTAGGAACGGCTGGTTGTGGCCGAAGAAGACGGGCGTTGCCGCCGCGACGTTCGACCATTCCGTGAAGCCAGCGCCCCACCAGGACTCGTTCTCGGGAAAGGCGTGATACTGCGGGAGGTAGAACGGGACGACGCGAGCCCTCGGCGTTCGTTCCACATCGGCTTCGAAATGCTTCCAGGCCCGCTGGTCTTCCACCGCCAGGTCGCCGAGCGTGCGGAGTGAATACCCGGCCTCTTCGGTCACTATGCCGATGATCCGCTCGACCGCGTGGGCCGTCGTGCCGTCGATCTGGCCCAATTCCTCATCAAAATCATCCGCGTCCAGGTTCAGCGCGCGCAGCCCCTGGAGGACGAAGCCCCGAACCCAGTAGATCGACCCTGCGGCGAACCGTAGGCGCCTGTCCGCCAGCTCGAGCTGCAGCCGAAGAAGTATCTGAGCGACAATTTCCTGGTCGCCTCCCCAGAACTCCGCGCCCAACACGTTCCCGTCCGTCGTCAGGATTCCGAGGCTGGGATCTTCGGCGAATTCAGACAGAATTCTTTCGACATTGGATCTCGAACCGAGGAGACCCTCGATGAAACCGTCGCGCCAGCCGGCGCCATCGCCGCCAAGCTCGGCGTGGCCCTGTCGCCATTCGCTCTTCTTGGTGTGGATCTTGAGAACGAGTTCGTAGGCTTCGAGGAGATCTGCGTTGACCACCGAGATCAGGGGAAGGATGTCGCGGCCCTTATTGTCGACATCCAGAAGTGTGAGATGTGACAGCAGCGGCAGGTGGCTTGTGTCGAGATCGAGTTCCTGCCCGCTCGCGTTCGTCACGATGAGATCGAATGGCACAGGGATGTGCTGCAGCTCCGCGAGGATCTGGTCGACGAGATCGGTGTAGTACACGTGCATGACGACGGCAATTCGGCTGTGCGCGGCGGGCGTGTGGGCCAGCCCCACCCAGGGTTGCGGAATGCTGGGCCTCAAGCGACCGGATCGCCTGTTGACCCAGGTCCGGAAGTCCGCTGGATGTGATCTGTGCGGTCTGGGCTCGACGGGCTCAGCGACGATTCTGGATAGCCGGCCGAACGTTCTGCTGGCGATTCGTCTGAATTCGGACACAATGGGTGATTTCATAGATTAGGTTCCTCAGGCGCTTGGCGCCTACAGCCAGTCTCTGGGGTCGACCCCGAAGTGGTTTTGGACGACGGCCGGGACAGTGTTGCCATCCGGTACGACCGCCGGATTGGTCAGGAGCTCCCGTTTGACGAAGGGGAAGCCGCACTGGATCAGGTTCTTCCATCCGTGCATCGTAGGATTTTGCCCGGCCATGACGGTGCGTTCTGATTCGAAACATGCCGACGTCGTCAGCCCTTCAGCGAACAGCAACTGGCTCAGGCCCAGTTCATAGCGCTGGATGATCATTCGCTTGTCGGTTTCTATCTCGAGTTCCGACCAGAACTGGCGCAGGGCCGGATCGCTCAGGATCCCGGATCGGTAGCCCACGAAGAAGCTCTGAATGTGTGCGAAGAATTGGGTCGTGTTGGTCGCACCCCACACATCGGACGTGCTGGCCTCGAAGCTCTCGATGAGGGGGGTCAGGCTCGCGAACGGTCCGACGAGGCTGTCGTTCGCCAGGATGACGAACGGCTTGGTGCGGATGGCGGGGAACAGTGCGAGTCCGACGGCCCAGGAACCGAAGTCATAGCCGATGTTGGACCTGCCGACGATCGTCGGATTGGTGGACGGTGCGTCCGGCCACCGCAGCGGTCGGTCGTCCTCTGAGGCCCGGACGATGATGACCGTGTAGCCGTTGCGTTCGAATTCGGCCGTGAGGGTCGGCAGCGACCTAGAGACGGAATCGTCCGGGCCGTAGCTGGCGATGATGGCGACCCGCTCGGTCTCCGGAAGCTTCGCAGAACCGCGTTCGATGCGAACAGAGGGCATGGTCGCGTCGAGGACCCGCGTCGAAGCGGACCCCCGTCGACTACCGACGGGCATTGCTGGCGCGCCGGGTGAACAGGCGTAACGGGCGGGTGATCTGCCAGGACCTCGAACGGCGAAGGATCTCCACCTGCTGCCGGTATCGCTCGCCCTGGGCTCTGGCCGCGGTGATTTGTCGCTTCAGGTCGGCGATCTCTGGCGCGACCGTGGCGAGTTCGGCGCGGAGCGCGCGAATTTCCAGGCGCGCCTCGCGAATCTCGGCAGCGCTCGACAAGTCCGTGCCCTCTGCGGGCTGCGGGCTGGGGTCTGAGGTCATGAGAACCGATCTGTCGCACGTGCTGACTGGCTAAGTTTACTTCTCGATGATAGTCCCGGGGCCGATCGACCCTCCTGCCCCCAGCCTTGGGGATGTATTTGTCGGATTTCGTGCGAGACCCTGTTATCAACGTAGGCTCATACCGGAGAGCCTCCTCTCCAGTCGAACTCAGCGCCCGAAAGTGTCCTTCGACGTCTCGAGTATCGACGACCGAAATGAGCTGCCATGAAGCTGACCATCGGCATGACGGCAGCGATCGCATTCGTTGTGGCACTGCTCGTACCGCTGTCGGTGTCCCTCGGCACGGATGCCGCGTCTGCGGCGACCGGGAGCGACTTCGACCCCGGGTACATCATCAGCGATGCGAATTTCTATGCCGGGTCCGCAATGTCCCAGGCCGAGATCCAGAGTTTTCTCAACAGCAAGGGATCGGACTGCGCGTCCGGTTACACCTGCCTCAAGGACTACCGGCAATCGACATGGTCGCGGTCGGGCGACCAGATGTGTGGCTCCTATCAGGGTGCTGCGAACGAGAGCTCGGCGGCGATCATCGCGAAGGTCGCTGCGGCATGCACGATCAGCCCCAAGGTGCTGCTGGTCACACTGCAGAAAGAACAGTCACTGGTCTCTGCTTCCGCACCCACCCAGTCGCGGTACGACCGGGCCATGGGATACGCGTGTCCGGACACGGCGCCGTGTGACGCCCAGTACTTCGGATTTTACAATCAGGTGTACAACTCGGCATGGCAATTCAAGCGGTACGGCAATCCGCCCGGAACGTCGCAGCGATTCACCTGGTACCCCGTCGGCGCCGTCTCGAACGTCCTGTTCCACCCCGATGCCGCCTGTGGTTCAACTCCCGTGCGGATCCGGAACGCAGCGACGGCTGCACTGTATTACTACACTCCGTATCAGCCGAACGCTGCCGCGGTGGCCAATCTGTATGGCACGGGCGATGGCTGTTCCTCTTACGGGAATCGCAACTTCTGGAGGATGTACACGGACTGGTTCGGCTCCACGACGACCAACCCGTACGGCAGTTTGGACAGCGTCGGCGGTGTGTACAAGGGAATCACCCTGTCGGGGTGGTCGATCGATCCCAACAACACGCAGTCGTCCTATATCTGGGTGAACGTCGACGGCAAGGGCGCACCGGCACGGGCCGATCAGTCCCTGGGCTGGTTTGGCCTCGTCTTCCCCGGTTATGGACCGAGCCACGGCTTCTCAGAGACGATCCCAGCGACCGCCGGTGACCACGAAGTGTGCGTGACGGGAACGCTGAGCCTGATCGCGTGCAGATGGGTCAATGTCCCCGCGGGGGCCGGATCGGTCGATAGTGCGGCGGGCACGTGGGGTGGCGTCGACATCGCCGGGTGGTCTGTCGACTTCGGCACGACCCAACCGTCGTACATCTGGGTCAACGTCGACGGCGTCGGCAGCCCAGTCCTGGCCGGCGATTCGACGCCATGGACCAATTCCTATTTCGCGGGCTCCGGAGTCAGCCACGGCTTCAACACCCTCGTCCGGGCGAATCCGGGATCGAGGAACGTCTGCGTGTACGGGGTTTACGGAACGACGAGCACATTGCTCTCCTGTAAATCCGTCGTCGTCCCGCGGGGCACGGGCGCGCTCGACAGCGTCGCCGCGGAGACCGGCGGTATCGTCGCGTCAGGATGGTCCGCTGACTACACGCGTCCGGACTCGTCGTTCGTCTGGGTGGATGTCGACGGAATAGGCGCGGCGTACCGCACGAACACGTCGGTCGGGTGGTTGCCGGGGTATCTGCCCGGCATCGGTCAGGGGAACGGCTACAACATTCACGTACCGGCACGGCAAGGAACGCATCGTGTGTGCGTCAGCGGAGCTGTCGCGCTCCTCGGTTGCAGGAATGTCACCGTGGCTGTGTCCGCGGCCGGAAGCGTCGACTCGATTGAGTCCGTTCCCGGAGGCGTTCGGCTCCGGGGCTGGTCCGTGGATCTCACGACGCCGAAATCCTCGTCCTACATCTGGGTGAATTTCGACGGTGCTGGCGGTGCCTACAAGGCCGACACACCCCTCAGCTGGTTCGACGGATACTACCCGGGCAGCGGACCGAACCACGGCTTCGATGTGACGATCGAGAAGCCGGCAGGCACATATTCCGTCTGCGTGAACGGAACCGAGAAATTGCTCGCCTGCAAGACACTGACGGTCACTGCCCCGTAGCCGCCGCCGCGCGGCACGGGCGGGGGGAACCGGCCGTCGCGCAGTGACGGCTGCGGAGCTCGCTTCGGCCGCTTGGTAGAATTCGACCTGCCCGCACCAACAGGAAGGCTTGCATGCCAAATCAGCAGCAGGGAGTCGTCTCCGTCATTCTCGTGAACTTTCGGGGGACGGACGACACCATCGAAGCCATCCGTCAGCTCGGGGAACTCGATTGGCCGGCCGAACGCCTCGAGATCATCGTGGTCGAGAACGCGTCGGGGGACGACAGCCTTGCCCGTCTTAGGTCCGCCGTTCCCCAGGTCACACTCGTGGAATCGAAGAAGAATCTCGGGTTCGCGGGAGGCTGCAACCTCGGTGTCAGGCAGTCTTCCGGGGAGTTTGTGGCCTTCCTGAACAACGATGCCAAGCCCGATCCCGGGTGGATCCGCGCTGCTGTCGCGCGCTTCGACGAGAGCCAGACCATCGGGGCGGTCGCCAGCCGGGTACTCGACTGGGACGGCAAGCTGGTCGACTACATCGGATCGGCAATGACGTGGTTCGGGCAGGGGTACAAGCCCCTCACCGCACAGTCGATCCCGGCGGAAGCCGACCGGGTGCACGACGTGCTCTTCGGGACCGGTTCGGCCATGTTCGTACGCCGCAGCGTCTACGACGCGCTCGGCGGATTCGACGAGCGGTTCTTCATGTTCTTCGAGGACGTCGACTTCGGTTGGCGGCTCAACCTGCGCGGCTGGCGGTACGTCTATGAGCCTGCATCGCTCGCGTACCACAAGCACCACGCTTCGATGTCTTCCTTCGGATCGTTCAAAGAGACGTATCTGCTCGAGCGCAACGCTCTGTTCACGCAGTACAAGAACCTGGGTTCCGAAGCGTTGGCGCGGATGCTGCCCGCGACTCTTGCCCTGGCGGTACGCCGCGCAGTGTCACGAGGCGATCTGGACTCGACGTCGTTCGACCTGCGCAAGGGCGGCGACAACGATCCGCTGATCGAGATCTCACGGGAAAGCGTCGCCGGTGTCTTCGCCATCGACCAGTTTGTGGAAAACCTGCCGTCGTTGACGGCCTCTCGCGAAGAGATCCAGTCGAGCCGGGTCGTGGCGGACAACCGGATCTGGGAGCTTTTCGGGGAAGTCGATGCGCCCTCCTACCAATCCGAGCACTACCTCGAGGGCTACGACAAGATCGCGACGGCATTCGGGGTCACCGAGTCGCCTGAGGTCACGAGAGTGCTGGTCATCACCGGTGACCCGATCGGTGCCAAGATGGCGGGCCCGGCCATCCGTGCGTGGAACATCGCCGAGGCATTGTCGAAGAAGAGCGTGGTCACTCTCGTCAGCCTCGCCGGGGTGGAGGCCGTCTCGGCTCCGTTCGACGTGGTGCACGTGCGACCGGGCGACGACCGGGCCATGCGCAACCTCGAAGCGGCCAGCGATGTCATCGTGTTCCAGGGACTGGCGATGGCGCTTTTCGACTCGCTGAGGACATCGAAGAAGATCATCGTCGCGGACGTGTACGACCCCATGCACCTCGAACAGCTCGAGCAGGGTCGGGAACTGGGCAAGGCACAGTGGGACCGGCAGGTCACCGATGCGACCGAGGTGCTCAACGAGCAGTTGAGCCGAGGAGATTTCTTCCTGTGTGCGTCCGAGCGCCAGCGCCAGTTCTATCTGGGCCAGCTTGCCGCCCTCGGCCGGGTCAACCCGGCCAACTACGCGAACGACCCTGACCTGACGCATCTCATCTGCGTCGTGCCCTTCGGGCTGAACGAGGTCTTTCCCGCCGAAACGCGGCCAGTCCTCAAGGGAGTGCTCCCGGGCATCGGCCGAGAGGACAAGGTTCTGTTGTGGAGCGGCGGACTGTACAACTGGTTCGATCCCAAGACCCTGATCCGTGCGGTCTCGAAAGTGGGAGAGCGACACGACAACGTCCGGCTCTTCTTCCAGGGGACGAAGCACCCGCATCCCGGTGTCCCGGAGATGGGAATCGTTGCGGAATCGCGTGCTCTGGCGAGCGAACTCGGTGCGCTTGATCGCTCCGTCTTCTTCAATCCCTCCTGGGTCGACTATTCCGACAGGCACAACTTCCTCGGTGAGGCCGACGCGGGCGTAAGCACCCACTTTGTGCATGTCGAGACGACCTTCTCGTTTCGAACTCGCATCCTCGACTATCTCTGGGCCGGACTTCCGATGGTCGTCACCGAGGGAGACCACTTCGCGGAACTCATCGCGCGGGAACAACTGGGCGTCGTCGTGCCGCCGGAGGACGCGACCGCGCTGGCCGCCGCGATCGAGAAGGTGCTCTTCGATGAGGACTTCATTCGGGCCGCACGCGTGAATATCGACCGAGTGCGTTCTTCCTACGAGTGGGGCACCGTGCTTGCACCCCTCGTCGCGTTCGTCGAGCACCCCGTGCACGCACCGGACCTCATCGAGAGCGGTGTCGTCGGGGCCGGGGACGGCTCGCGCAAGCGCGCGCCGAAGCTTCGTCGCAAGAAGCACGGCATCCGTCACGATGTGGGTCTCTTCGTCCACTATCTCAACGCCGGTGGCCCCCGCGTGGTGATCAAGAAGATCAGGAGTCGCATCCGGCACAGCAGGTGACCACTAGTGGGGACCATGGATTCCGCGTGAGAACGATACGATCCAGTCATGGGGAACGGCAGCGCAGGCATGAAGACGATCATCCGAACGGCGACGTTCCTGATAGGCGGCCTCCTGTTGGCGGGGTGCGCCGGCGGGACGCCTGCCGCCGTTCCTTCTGCGGCGTCTTCCCATCCCTCGGCTTCTTCGACAGGGACACCCCGACCTGACCTGGCCGCGTCGCCTCAGGTCACGACCGCGCCGCACACCTCCGCGCCGGAGGCCGTCACGGCCGGGGAAGCGATAACGTCGCCGCCGGCCCTGGAAACCCCGCCTGTGGGCGAATCGGAGCCTGCAAACGACCCGAACGCCACCCACGTGTACACCTATCAGATCGCGAGCGACGGACTGGCGTTGACCGACGTCGCGTGGTTCAGAGACGGCGACTCTCCCGGCTGGAGGAGCGGCGACGCACTCGGCCAACTCATGCCTCACGACGGCAGCCCGTGGACAGTCACGGCCACCGTTCGCGGCCCGATTCCCTACGGTTCCCTCGTCGCCTACGTCATGCTGGACGGAACCCAGACCCACTCGAGCTGCACGGTCCTTGTGGACGGCATTGTGCGTGTCACCGCTTTGAGCTCCGACCCCGGAGCACTGGCGGGACTGTCCTGCACCCTGCCACCCGCACCCTGACCTTCCGACCATCGGCCTCGGGCACCGGTCCGTTCAGGCGGGCGTCCGGTGCCACGGCCGCCAGAGTCCGCTTGAGCTGCGCTCGCGTCGACTAGATTGAGTTCAATGAGCACTTCCGTCACTCGCATCCTCAGGTCTTCGGTCTTACCCTTCATCGTTCTGATCCTTGTTTCCTTCGGATTCGTCACCGTGCACGCAACGGCTCATGGCCCGATCTCTCCTTTTGACGAGTACGTCTACCTGGACTACCTGGCGAAGGTCCCGACAGAGGGCCTGGTGCGGTCGGGCGAGGAGACCGGGGACGTGGCGCGGAACGCCATCAGCTGTCGAGGCGTCCTGAACTACGGTGCGTATGGGGAGGGCTGCAATACCGGGACTCACCAGGACGACAAGAAATATCCGTACAACGGCGGGACGGGCGCCGATATCTACACCCCGCTCTATTTCGCGGCCACCTGGGTGGCAGCTCAGCCCCTGACCTGGTTCGGGGTCGATCTGCTCGACGCGGGGCGCCTCGTCGGCGGCCTCTGGCTTGCTCTCGGACTCAGCCTGACGTACGCGCTTCTCCGCCTCCTGAGGGTGGACAAGGCGATAGCCCTCGGTCTCTCACTCAGCCTGATCGCCACGCCTGTGGTCCTGTGGGCGACAACATATTTGAGTACCGATGCTCCGACTCTGGCCGTCGCGGCGGCCGTCGGGTGCGTAGCGGTTCTGGTTGCGCGGCGGCGCATTCACGTTGCGTGGCTGCCCGCGATCAGCGCGGTCGCGGTTCTTTTCAAGGTTCAGAATCTTGCGGCAGTGGGGGCCGCGGTCGTCGGCGTCGTGGCCTGGACGTTCATGGAGGCGCATCGTTCCGAACGCGGGGGTTCACGACACCCGGTCGTGGTGCGGTCCCTGGTGGACCGCCGGACAATCGCCGCCGTCGTCGCCCTCATCGCGGGCGTCGGCGCCCAGGCCGCCTGGCTGGTCTTCCGAGTCCTGGCTACCCCGGCGAACGCGAAATCTGCGGTCGTCGACTCCGTACGTCAGCCGCTCTCACTCACCTCCCTGGTCACGGAAGCCTTCAGATTCCTGAGGTCCATCGGATCCACGGATGCTGTCGCAAACGTCCTCGGGGTGCTCACGGGGAATCTGCTCACGATCCTCGTGATCGCTGCGCTGATCGGTATCCTGATCGACTGGAGATCGCGCCCTGTGGCTCACACCAGCGTCGCACTGGCGGTCTTGCTCGCCGCGCTGGCAATGGGGCCGGCGTTGTCGCTCGCTGTGCGCGCGAGTGTCGGGTTCTACTTCCCGCTTCCGGCTCGGTACGGTCTCGTCCTGGTCCCCGGATTTCTCGCGGCCCTTGGACTGTACTTCTACCGGTTCTCCAGGTTCGGGCGGTCCGTCGTTCTGGGACTGGGCAGCCTCGCCGCTCTGGCTGCCCTGCTGATGTGACGTCAGTTCGAAGACAGGCGCCAGGGTGTCCTGGTCAGGTCAAACCCGCGGTTCCTGTTCGGCATTCACACCAGTGCCCGTGGCCCGCGACTCCAGATCGCGGATTCTGAGGTCCTGCAGCGCCGACATCTCGGTCAGGGTGCGAGTCTTCGTCTCGAGGTCTGTGAGCTCGACGCTGTGCTGGATGCAGACCAGGAACAGCACGGTGATGCACACGAAGAAGACGAGGTTGGACGGAACCCCGAAGCCCAGCGAGTTCGCCGCCCAGTACAGGACGCTGGGAAAAACGCTCACGATCAGTGCCAACAGGCCGGCGATGACCCACCAGACGGCGTGCCGTTCGCGCAGGCGGCGCCGACGGAGCATCTCGACGACGACGACGAGGGTCGCCACCGCGACGAGAATCCCGAAGAAATAGGTGGAGATGCTCATGCGGGGCGGGCTTTCGGTTCGAGGGAATATGACGGGCGGATCAGGGCGAAACACAGGGCGACGAAGGCGCGCCCGAGGTAGGCGGCACTGCGGATCGGGTTGTGCGACGGCTGGCCGCCGGCCCGTTCTCGCATCGACACGGGCACTTGAACGATGGTGCAGCCGGCACGAGCCGCGATGACGAGGGCCTCGATCGTGTCGCCGAGGTATTCTGCGGGATAGTGCGAGGCGAAGAGCCGGACGGCGCGAGGCCCCGTGGCCTTGAAGCCGGACGTCGTGTCCGTCAGCGTCGTCCGTGCGGTGCGGCTCAGGATGGCGGCAAGGAATCGCATCGCCCAGCGGCGGGGACCGCTTGCCGAGTAGTCGCCGGTACCGGCGAACCGGGCGCCGATCACCAGGTCGGCCGAGTCGAGCTGTTCGAGAAGGGAGAGTACGTTCGCCGGGTCGTGCTGGCCATCGGAGTCAATCTGAACGACGTTCTCCCAGCCGTGATCGATTGCGTACTTGAAGCCGAGTCGCATCGCGCCGCCTACTCCGAGGTTCACCGGGAGCTCTGCCACGGTCGCGCCCGCCGCCCGGGCGACGGCGGTCGTTTCGTCGCTGGACCCGTCGTTCACAACGAGGATGTGAACGCCGGGAAGTGTCGCGTAGACCTCCCTGACCACATCTCCGACGGCTTCTTCCTCATTGAACGCGGGCATGACGATGAGCGTGCGCCCCAGAATCGAAGGCATATTTTCTGCGCGGATCATAGGGGCCCCTTGGAATTGTTATATGCAATAGGTGCGGAGCTGGGTGTTGCCCGACCGATGACGTGTCGAAGCAACAGGGCGGTGCCGTTCCTGTCTCCCGCCCCGATCGACGACGGCAGGCGCGTCAGCGCGTTGAGACGCGACGACAGGTGACGCCTGGCGATGCGTGCGGCTTTCGACCAGTGGAGTGCGGTCATCCGTTGTGCGCACTCCGCGAAGAAGTCGCTCTCTTCAATAAAACGCGAACCGTCGTTGGCCTTCCACGAGGAGACGCTCCCCGAGTGGCGTCGGTACTGGAAACTGGGCACGTCATCAAGCACGAGCCTGCCCCCGGTCGCCACGATGTCGATCATCAATGCGAGGTCCAGCGCGACGTCGAGGTCGGTGCGAAAGCCATGTCGTCTGAGACGGGCCGTGCGCCAGGCGATGGATGGGAAGTAGGTCCAGGCGCCGGCAAGCAGGCTCGCAGCGAGCGGTTCACCGGAGAGCGCGGTGGCCCCGGCGACGTTCGGGCGATACCAACCCTTGACCCGGTCGGCGAGCGGCAACGTGTCGTGACCCGACGCGTCCATGACGCTCACGCCCGGCTGCACGAAATCGGCGTCGGGAAAATCGTCCAGGAGCTTGTGGATTCTCGAGACATAGTTGGGTCGAAGGAGATCGTCACATCCGACGATGGTCGTGAATTCGGCCGTGGCGAGTTCGGTGCACTTCCGGAAGTTGCCGCTCACACCCAGGTTCACCTCGTTCCGGATGTAGGTGATGCGCGGCTCGTCAAGCCCGATCACCCATTCGCCCGGTCCGGTGTCTGGGTAGAGGTCGTCGATCACCACGAGTCTCCACCGTGGGTCGTCCTGGTCGAGAACGCTCTGCACCGCGAGACGGAACAAGGCGGGATCCCCATAGAAGGGCATCATCAAGTCGAGTGTGTGCAAACCCGTCTCGGATCGATCGAGCGGGTGCATACCTGGCATTCTGACTAGACTCTCTAACGGCTTCGATATTTGCCGGTGACCCACGCTCTCGTGCCACCGGGGCAGTTCCTCAGACAGTCTAGTCAGGCCGTGGACGCTGCCGGGGCAGCTGGAAAAGAGGAAGCGGATGAAAGACGCGCACACCAGTGTCGCTCAAGCGAAGCGTGGTCCGTCGGTCCTCTGGGTGCTGGCGGCGACCGGGCTCTCGGGTGCCAGCGGCTTTCTCGTCATGGCTCTCGTCGGCAAGACGCTCGGCACGACCGACTACGCGGTCTTCGGCGTGTTCTGGTCCGGACTGTTCCTCTTCGTTGGCGTGCTCTTCGGAATCCAACAGGAAACCACCCGCGCGACCGCTGCGGATCTCCATCAGGCGACTCCCGGCCGGGTGCAGCGCAGCTCCCTCTGGGTGTTCGCCGGCGCTGCGGCAGCCGTCGTCTGCGTCGTCGTCTTCCTGTCGGGATTGTGGTGGGCCCCGCTCACGCTCGGGACGGGAAACACGACCCTCATCGTGCAGATGTCTCTCGGAGCCGCCGCGAACGCCGTCGTTGCGACCATAAGTGGCGTGCTGGCGGGTGCGCACCTGTGGCGACACCTGGCGGCCATCATCGCCATCGACGGCGTTGTGCGTCTGCTCGCCGTCGTCGGCGTGCTCGCGGTCGGCGGGAACACGGCGGCCCTCGCCTGGGCGGTTGTGCTGCCCTTCCCGGTGTCGCTGGGGCTGGTCTTCCTTGCCTCGCCGCGCTCGCTCATCCGCTTCTCGGCTTCGCCGCTCGGGTACGGACGCCTGATCGCGAACTCTGCCCAGACGATGCTCGCGGCCTCGGCCACGGCCATCATCATCAATGGTTTCCCGCTGGTACTCGCGTTCTTCGCGGCGCAGGGGGACAAGGCGCTGCTCGGTGCGCTCATCTTCGCCATCACGATCACCCGTGCTCCGATCCTCGTGCCCATGATGGCCCTGCAGAGCTACCTCGTCACCCGCTTCACGGGCATGACGGCCAGCCCGTGGCCGCTCATCGGGCGTGCGTTCGGAATCATCGGCGCAGTGATGCTCGTGCTCGGCCTGGGGACCTGGCTGTGGGGAACGACCGTGTTCGCTGCGATCATGGGTGCGGACTTCGCGCTGTCCACGGTCGCACTCGTTCCTTTGGTCGTCTCGTCCGGGTTCATCGGCTCCCTCTGCGTCACTGGCCCTGCACTCCTGGCCCTGGGGCGTCATCGGAGCTATGCGTTCGGGTGGGTCATCGCATCCGTCGTTGCCGTCGCCATGCTGTTCCTGCCTGTCGGACTCGAGGCGAAGGCCGCGCTCGCCCTGTCGGTCGGTCCGGTCGCGGGCCTCATCGTGCACCTGTTCGCCCTGTGGCGCCTCTCCAGCGGCGGGCGTGCCGACGGCAGCGAAGCCGAGGCGGGGCACGTCGACTCCGCACGTCCCGAAACGGCCTCGACCGGTCCTCTCCAGTGAGTTCCTCATTGAGCGTCTCGGTAGCCCTGTGCACGTTCAATGGTTCCGCGTTCATCGAAGAGCAGCTCGTCAGCGTGCTCGAGCAGAGTGAGCCCCCCGCCGAGATCGTTGTGTCCGACGATTCCTCGAACGATTCCACACTTGCGGTCGTCAGCCGGGTGTTCGGCGACTGGCGTACACGACACCCCGGGGTTCCGCTCGAACTGAAGATCCTGCGCAACCCCGTGGGCCTCGGTGTCGTGGCGAACTTCGAGCAGGCCCTCGGCGCTTGCACGGGCGACCTCCTGGCCCTCTGCGACCAGGACGACCGCTGGCATCCGCGTCGTCTGGAACGGATGGCCCGTGAGTTCGAGCGCCGCCCCTCACTGACACTGCTGCACAGCGATGCACGCCTCATCGACGGCGACGGTCAGCCTCTCGGTCTCACCCTGTTCCAAACGCTCGGCGTGACGGATGCCGTCAAGCGCGTCGAGCATGGGGGCCGAGCCTTCGAGCTGCTGCTGCGACGCAACATCGTCACCGGGGCCACGACAATGCTCCGGCGTGCACTCTTCGAGAGGTCCCGGCCCTTCCCTGATGCCTGGGTGCACGACGAATGGCTCGCTATGACGGCCGCCATCGGCGGGGGAGTCGATGTGCTCGATGAGGAGCTCGTCGACTACCGCCAGCACGGCGGCAACCAGATCGGCGTCACGACCCTCGATATCAACGGTCGCGCCGGACGACTGCGTGCGCCTCGCACCCTGCGCAACGAGCGCCTCCTGGCTCGCGCGGAGGCCCTCGCCGAGCGCGCGCCCCTGCTTGTGCCGGAACCCGCACCCGACGTGATCCGGGCGGTGACGGAGAAACGTGCTCATGAACAGGCGCGAAGCATGCTCCCCGCTGCTCGGATGCTGCGGGGTGTCCCGGTGCTGCGCGAATGGTGCACCGGTCGGTACTCCCGATTCGGACGGGGTGCCCAGGACGTCTTGCGAGACCTCGTCCAGCCGGTCTGAGGTCGTGGCGTCCGACGGAATTCGTCTACTCTGATTGCACGGGCGACGGAACTCGGCGGGGACAGGCCGAATGTCGCGGCCTCGCGCCGTGTTGAACCCCGAACGAGCTATGGAGGACTCCCGGTGCGAAAAGAGCGAGCGTACGTCGCTGGCCACTCGGGGGCGCGTGGCCTCGGCAGCCGGCTTCGTAGTGCAACCGTGCCCGCCGGCGATGGCCTGCCACGGATGCGGGTCTTGCTCGCCTTCCCAGCCCTCCTGCTGCTCGTCGGCATCGTCCTTGTCGCGTTCGATGTGAGCGGCACCTCCTCGGGAGTTTTCCACAGCCAGATCGCCTACGGCAAGGACCCCGCCCTGGTCCTGGGCACACCACAGGCCACCCGCTCGGACGAATGGAACGTGCAAACCGTCTGGGCGATCGCGGCGGTCCAGCAGGGGTTGCCCGCGATCAATGAGAGTTTCCCCGGCGGCATGGACACGACGCTGCCGCAGGACCTGCCCAGGATCGACTGGACTGTCGCCTTCCGGCCACACCTCTGGGGCTTCATGCTCCTGGACATCGGCCGCGCCATCGCATTCAAGTGGTGGCTCCCTGGCCTGGCCCTCGCGGCCGCAGCCTATGTCTTCGTGGTCACCGTGCTGCCCAGGAGGCCTCTTGTCGCGGGCCTTCTTGCCGTCGGATTCCTGTTCAGCCCGTTCTTCCAATGGTGGTACCTGACGACGACTCTCTATCCGGCGGTGTGGGCACTGACCACGATGACCGCTCTGGTCTGGGCGTTCAAACGAGATTCCCGTCGGTCGCGCTGGGCGTGGGCGGCGGTGGTCGCGTACATCACGGTCATGATGGCGACGGGTATCTACGTACCGTTCATCGTGCCGGCGGTGCTCGTCGTGATTTTCTTCGCAGTGGGTCTCCTGCTGGAGCAACGAGGGCTCGGAAACCGGTGGCGGTCGACGTTGGCCAGGACGGTTCCGGTTCTCAGCGCGGGCGTTGCGGCATCGATGGTCACGGGAGTCTGGCTCCTCACGAAGATCACAACCGTCGAGGCCTTTCTCGGCACGGCCTATCCGGGACACAGATCGACGCCCACGGGCGGCAACGATGTGCTGAGCTTCGTGTCCGCCATCGGTTCTTCCTTCACTCAGGCGCTCAACGCGCAGCGCCCGGGGCTGTTGGGCCCGAACTCGTCCGAGGCGTCCACCTTCTTCTACATCGGAATCTTCCTGATCCCCGTCGTGGGCTGGATCGTCGTGCGCCAGGCGCGACGACGCCAGTCACTGCCGTGGGTTCTTATCGGCCTCACGGGCGTTGTGCTGCTGCTGCTGGCCTACATGTACGTTCCCGGCTGGGATACTCTCGCCCGGATCCTGCTCCTGGACCTGACCACGGGCACCCGGGTACGCATCGGTATGGGGCTCGCTTCCCTGGGACTGCTCGCCTACACGATCCGCTACCTGGATGACAATGCCGTTCGCGCGAGCCGCTGGGTGGTTGGCCTGAGCGCCGGCCTCTTCGCCCTGTCACAGGCCGCGATCGGTTATGTGGCCGTGCGCAACCTGCCCATGATGATTCAGGCGGTACAACTCTGGTGGCTCTGGGCGCTCATTTCGGCGGCCGCAATCTACCTGGCCGGACGTCGTCGTCCTCTTCTCGCGGCGATCGCCTTCTTCATCGTCACCGTGGCCGGTTCCGGTCTGACGAATCCGCTGTACCGGGGCGTACTCGACCTGCGAGAGACGGCGGTCTCGCACGGCGTCATTCTCACCGATGGCGCCGCGCCGAAGACCTGGGTCGGCGTAGGCGGGGGGCTGACGACGGCGGTCCTGCTCGAATCGGGAGTGCGGGCATACAACGGTTTCCAGGGAGCACCGTCACGGATTGTCTGGGACGCGATCGACCCTGGTGGAGCCTTCGCCGACCAGTGGAACCGGCTTGCCGGCGTGAACTGGAAAGCAGGGGCCGGCGAGCCGACGGTATCCAACCCCGCCGCGGACCAGATCATGGTCACGTTCGATGGGTGTTCCTCGTTCGCCCAGGCGAACGTGGGGTACGTTCTTGCCGACGACCACAGCCTGGACCTCAGCTGCCTTCGTGCGATCGAGAGCTTCGATCTTCCGAAGGCCAGCCTGACGATCTACGAAGTGATTGCCCGCTGAGAGTCACTCGTCTTCGGGTGGGCGGGGCCTGGGCGGCAGGGCGCTCCTCCAGCTCTTGCCCTGGGCCGCCGTGAGTGCGCAGATCAGGAGCAGCAGCCAGCCGGCCTCGACCAGGACGGTGCTTTCTGCGAGGCTCGTGACGATCAGGACCACGAGGACGAGCGGCGCCCACGCGTAGACGAGGGTGCGTTTGTTGGAGGCGAGCACCCAGGACCGCCAGAAGGCGAGCACGACGAGGATCAGGAAGCTCAGGAAGCCGATCAGTCCGAGCTGGAAGTACACGTCGAGGAAGGCGTTCAGTCCGGTTTCGTAGTGGCGGCGGGTGCTGAAGTCGAGCCAGCCGTACGGGGTCGCCGTGCCCGGCCACAGGCCGGACCAGCCCCAACCCTCGAGCGGATGCAGGCCGACGAGGCGCCACATCTCCCGCCACAGGGTGGCGCGCACACCGAACTCGCTGCGGGCGTTGAGCGCTTCGACGATGGCCCCGCGGGTGAGGAACGCCACGATGCCTGCGACGACGGTCACGCCCAGGAGGGCGAACTGCAGCAGCCGGCGGCGCGGCTGGGGGGTGTTGCGCAGCCAGGTCAGGGCGAGTCCGGCGAGGCCGACGAAGACCGCGACGACGAAAATGACCGGGGACCCGGTGAGCATGAGGCAGACGGTCGCCCCGATCAGTGAGACGATTCCCACCCCGCGCCGCACGGACCGGGTCCGCAGCTCGATGACGAACGTGATGCCCGCGATGAGGGCCGCGAACCCCAGCGCGTTGCGGGAACCGAAGATCCCCTGGATCGGGCCGAGTTCGTCGAGGTGGCCCTGGATGTCGAGGAACCGGATCGGCGCATCGAGCAGCAGGCCGGCGACGACCTCGAGGGCGAGGGAGGTCGCGAGCAGCAGCCGGAGCACGTCGCCGGTCGCCCGGACAATCTGGATCATGTTGCGCGCGAGCACGATGTACAGCGCGAGGAAGGCGAAGGCGAGCTGGTAGACGAGCCCGATCGCCGTCGCGAACGGGTACCCGGTCCAGAGCAGGGACAGGGCGCACCAGCCGAGGAACACCAGGATCGAGATCGGCAGCAGGCCGTGCCATTCGATCTGCTTCCTCCGGGCGACGAGCGAGAACGCGGCGAGCACCACGAGCCCGCCGAGCACGCCGATCACGCCGGGCCAGCCGATCAGTCCGCGCAGGAAGACGGCGCCGAACGCCGTCGCGATCGTCGCCCGGGTCAGGGCCGTGGCGAAGTGCGGGCCCCGGAAGAGCCGCATGAGTGCCCTCGGTAGTTCGGGGGAGTGCTCGCGGGAGTTCATGGGCTTCCTAGGCTACCCGCAGGCATCCGCCCGGCCCCGTTCTGTTTGTTCGGCGGCCACCCGGATGCCTAGGGCATCGGCCGGTTCAGCGCCTGCTGTCTCTTCGTGGTGACGCTGATGAGCACGAGGAGCACCCAGCCGTATTCGATGAGCAGGCGGCTCTCGGCGAAGCTCTGCGCGATGAGCGCGGCCATCAGGAGCAGCGGGAGCAGGGCGGAGACGGTGTACGGGGCGGTGTCGGAGACGGTCGTGCGCGGGCGGTCGACCGCGAGGAACCAGGACCGCCAGAGGGCGCCGGCGACGATCGCGAGGAAGGCGAGGAGGCCGATCACGCCGACCTGGAGCCAGACGTCCAGCCAGGCGTTGTGCGCCTGCAGGTAGACGACGCCCTTGCGGCTCGCGAGGCCCGCGAACGGTTCGGTCCACGGCACCCAATAGCTGACCCAGCCCCAGCCGAATGCCGGACGCTGCGCGGCGAGGTCGGTGACGCTCGCCCAGATGTCGAGGCGACCGGTGAGGTCCTCGCTCTTGCCGAACAGACTGAGCAGCCACGGCGAGAGGGTCGCGAGGGCGACCCCGCCGGCGACGATGAGAGCGGCGGCGGCGACATAGACGGGCCGGCGGCGCTGCGGTCCGCGGCGGCGGGTCCACAGGGCGAAGATCAGCACGATCGCGACGAAGCAGGCGGCGAGGGTGACCGTCGCCGAGCGGGTGAGCACCAGCACGAGCGCGGCCGTAGCGAGCCAGGCGATACCCCAGCCGCGCCGAACAGAGCGGGCCGCGAGCTGCACCGCGAACACGATGACCGCGAGGAGTGCGACGAAGCCGAGCAGGTTGCGGTTGGCGACGATTCCCTCGATCGGTCCGCCGTCGAAGAGCAGGCCGCGGGACCAGTAGAACGCGTCCGGGATCTTCTCGCCGGGGTAGGACACCCAGAGCGGCAGCACCGGCTGTCGCACGAAGGCGCCGACGATCACCTCGAAGAGCAGCGAGAGGGCGATCACCCAGCGCAGCGCCGCTGCGAGGGTGCGGAGCAGTTCGGCCCAGCTGAGCACGAGGGCGAGGAAGAGCGCGGCGATCGTCGTGGCCCAGAGCACGGCGACGCCGATGGCCGAGGCGCCCGGGTAGAAGGACCAGGCGATGGACAGCGTCGTGATCACGAGGAAGACGCCGGTCGAGCGCGGGAATTTCGACCATACCCAGTCCGGCTTCAGGCGCACGAGCAACACCACGCTGCCGACGAGCACCACGAGCGCAATGGCGCCGAAGCCCCACCAGCCGAGCAGGTTGCGCCAGAATTGACCGGCGAGGGCGGTGAAGAACACGAGCGTCGCAAAGGACCGGACGACGAAACGGCTCTGGACGGCTGGCATGAGTCCTAGAGTACTGCCGGGGTTACCGCCCGGCCGTTGCCGAATCTTCAGCCACGCGGACATTTTTATACCCATGGGGGTATAGTTCAGCCATGAAGATTCTCATTGTGGGCGGCGTGGCCGGCGGTATGTCGGCTGCGACGCGAATGCGCAGGCTCGACGAAGCGGCGGAAATCATCGTATTCGAGCGTGGGCACTACGTGTCCTTCGCGAACTGCGGGTTGCCGTACTACGTGGGCGGCCTCATCGAAGACCGGTCGGCGCTGCTCCTGCAGACGCCGGAGTCACTCGCGAGTCGTTTCCGCCTCGACGTGCGCATCGACCACGAGGTCACCGGCATCGACCGTGCGGCCCGGACGGTCAGCGTGCGGGACACGGTCACGGGGAACGTCACCACCGAGGGCTACGACCGTCTGGTTCTCGCGGCCGGGGCGACGACCCGCAGCGTGCTCCCTGCCGGGTCCTCGATGCCCGTGCACACCCTGCGCACGGTCGACGACGTCGACCAGATCACCGCGCTCCTCACGCGCGCGACCGGGCCGGGCTCCGCCGTCACCGGTCCCTCCGCCACGGTCGCCGCCGTCGTGATCGGCGCCGGCTTCATCGGCCTCGAAGCGGTGGAGAACCTGGTCCTGCGCGGCGTGCACGTCACGGCCGTCGAATTCGCCGGCCAGGTGCTCGGTCCGCTCGACCCCGAGATGGCGGCCCCGGTTGCCGCGGTGCTGAGAGCGCACGGCGTGGACGTGCGGGTGGACACCTCGGTGCGGAGCGCATCCGCCGGCCGCGTGCGGCTCAGCGACGACACGGATGTCGCGGCGGACCTGATCATCGAGGCGACCGGAGTGCTCCCGGACACCTCGCTCGCCGCTGCGGCCGGACTGCGGATCGGCGAGAGCGGTGCGATCTGGGTGGACGACACCCAACGGACGAGCGACCCGCTCATCTATGCCGTCGGCGACGGCGCCGAGAAGATCGATGCGATCAGCGGTGGGCCGACCAGGATCGCGATGGCCGGGCTCGCCAACCGGCATGGCCGAGCCGCCGCGGACAGCATCGCCGACAGTGCCGGCGACGGCGCGGCCGGTGCTCCCGGGGTTGCCGTCGCCGCGGAACCCGCCTTCGGCGTCGCGATCGTCGGCGTCTTCGGCACGACCGTCGCGATGGTCGGCTGGAGCGAGCGGCGCCTGCTGTCCGCAGGCCGGGCGCACCGGGTCGTGCACACCCACCCCAGCGACCACGCCGGTTATTACCCGGGGGCCGAGCAGATGTCGGTCAAGCTCCTCATCGACGCCGGGACGGACGCGATCCTCGGCGCCCAGATCGTGGGTGGTCACGGGGTCGACAAGCGGATCGACGTGATCGCGACGGCGATGGCCGGCGGGCTCACGGCATCCGCCCTCAGCCGGCTCGAGCTCGCCTATGCGCCGCAGTACGGTTCGGCGAAGGACCCGATCAACCAGCTCGGCTACGTCGCAGACAACCTCGCGGCCGGCACTACCCGCAGCCTGCAGTGGCACGAACTGGCGGGGGCGCTCGCCGCGGGTGAGACGTTGGTCGACGTGCGCACGGCGGGGGAGTTCGCGGCCGGGAGCATCCCGGGGGCGGTCAACGTGCCGCTCGACGAGCTCCGCGACCGGTTCGGCGACCTGCCGACCGGGCCGCTCGTGGTGCACTGCCAGGTCGGGCAGCGCGGGCACACCGCCGCGCGGCTGCTCAGCCAGCTCGGACGAGAGGTGCGTAACCTCGACGGAGGCTACAAAACCTGGGCGGCGGGGGCCGCGGCGCTCGCCGCATCGCCGCGCGCCGCGGTCGCGTCTGCTCCTCCTGTTTCCCCCGTAGCTCCCACTCCCGCCACCGAAAGGATCCTCGCATGAAGGAAATCACCGTCACGGAACTCGCCGCGCTTGACCACCCCGCCGTCGTCGACGTGCGCGAACAGTCTGAATACGACACTGTCCACGCCGAGGGAGTGCGGTTGATCCCGCTCGGCGAGCTCGTGCAGCGTCTCGAGGAGGTGCCGCGCACGGGACCCGTCTACGTGGTGTGCCACCTCGGCGGGCGCAGCGCCCAGGCGGCCGGCTTCCTCGCGGCGCAGGGCATCGATGCGATCAACGTCGTCGGCGGCATGGACGCGTGGCAGCGCGCCGGGCTGCCCGTTTCCGGAAGGGCCTGACATGACTACTGAAACTGTCGCCGTAGCGGGCGCCGCCGTGCAGCCCAGCGCCGTGCAGGGGGCTGCGCACGCCGCGAACCAGAAGAAGATCCTGAACCGGTTGCGCCGGGCCCAGGGCCAGCTCGGCGCGGTGATCGCCGCGGTCGAGTCCGGCGGCAGCTGTAAGGACGTCGTGACCCAACTCGCCGCGGTGTCGAGCGCTCTCGACAAGGCGGGCTTCGTGATCGTGTCGACCGCGATGCGCGACTGCATCGACAACCCGGACACCCCGAACGCGCTCACGGTCGACGAGCTCGAGAAACTCTTCCTCACCCTCGCCTGACCATCGCGCCACCTCTAACCAGTTCGACGGAGATTTTGCCCGGAAAGCGCTTAAAACGCGCTCTCACGTGCCGGATACTCAAAAAGTCTGTCGAATTGGTTAGGGGGTGGGCGGCGTCAGCGGCGGGCGAGGTGCGTGACCGTGAAGCCGCCGGGGGCGACCGTGACGGATGCCCGCGCGGGGTTCCCACGCTCATCCGCGTGGGCGACGGGCCGGCCGGCGGCATCGTACGCGGCCTGCTCGAGCCGGAACCCGCGCGGCACGAGCACGGTCCGCACGCTGGACTCCCGCGCGGCGCTTACGTACAGCGTCGAATCGCCGGCCGGTCCGGTGACCGAGACCGTGGAGACGAGCGGCTGCAGCAGCAGCGCGTCGATCGCCGCAGCCCCGCTCGACGTGCCGGTGACGGCGGTCGCGCCGGCCGGGAGGGTGCGGGACAGTGAGAGCGGCAGCAGGCGGCCGGGGGCATCCGTGATTCCCTGCGCCCCCGCCCCGCCGTTCGCCGTGCTGCCGAGCGCTCCCCGGGCGGATGCCCAGCTTGTGTTGCCTGATCGGGCTTCGGTCTGGTTCACGATCGGGTAGACATTGCGGGCCTGGTCGCTCGCCGGAACGGGGACGCTGAGCGACCCGTCCTTCGTGAGGCTCACGTATGCGCCGCCGGAGAGGTTGGCCTCGCCGGTCCACGCGGATGCGGGTGTGACGACCGAGCCGCCGCTGATCGTGCCGGACTCGGCTTCAACGACGCTGAGTCCTGCGGTTGCGACGGTCTTCTCGATTCCGAGCGCCTTGGCCCTGAGCTCTGGGTTCGCGTCGAGGGCGAGCATGGTCAGCAGGGTGTGGATCGTGGATTCGGCGCCCGAGTTCGGGTTGACCCGGCCGTCGCGCTCGATGCCGTCGATCGCGGTGCCTGTCGCCGGGTTGTATGCGGGAAGGCCGCTGCGGTTGGCGCCGAAGAACCAGCCGGCGTAGATCGCGGCGACGTCGAGCAGGCCGGGCGCGTTCGCGGCCTTCGCGGTCGCGACGAGGCCTTCGACCCGCGAGTCGACGTCGTAGGCGATCTGCGCCTCGCCGGGAGTCGGGCTCCACGCGTTGTCCGGTCCGCCGGCGGCGAGGAGCTGCGGGGTGAACTGGGCGGAGTCGACGACGGCGGCCTTCAACAGGTCGGGCCGGCCGAGCACGGCCGCGGCCGTCGCGACGGCGGCGGGGGCGAGGCCGCCCCAGGCGTGCCAGAGCGACTGCGACTTGTTCCACGGCAGGATCGCGCCGAACGGCCACTGGGTGAGCGAACCGGAGGACATCGCGGCGACGCCCTCGGTCAGCCGGGTGAGCGCGGTGCGCACCCCGGTGTCGCTGGGGTTGGCCGCGCTGAAGGCGGCGAGGCCGAGGGCGGCCTCTGCTGAGGCATCCGCCCCGCCGGCCACGAGCCAGGCCGGGACCTTCACGCCGTCGGCGATGTCGAAGGTGCCGTACCTGGCGAGGGACTGCCGGTTGAGCGCGTCGAGGCTGAGGTGCAGCCGGTCCTGGAGGAAGGCGGCGAAGGCCGGGTCTGCGCCGGCGCCGGTTCCCGCGAAGGCCGCGTAGCCCTCGCCGAGGGCCCAGAGGGTGCGGGCGACCCAGTACGACTCCGCGGAGTCGCTCGGATCCGGCAGCTCCTTGGGCGTTGCGCTCGGCGTCAGGGTGCCGTCGGCCTGCTGCCAGAGCACGACGTTGCCGGCGTTCGGGCCGGTCGCGGTCTGCAGGTAGGTCAGGGAGCGCAGGGTCTGCACCGCATGCTCACGGCTCGTGGCGTCACCGGTGAGCTTCCAGTGCCGCAGGTAGACGACGGCGGTGCGGGCGATGTCGTCGGCGTTGTACGCGCCCTGGCTCCAGTGGCCGGTGCCGGCGTCCAGGGAGCCGCCGCCGATGCGGGTGTAGCTCCCGTCGGCGTTGCGGTTGGCATAGGTCCACGGGGCCTGCGCGGTCGGCTGCTCGGCGAGGCGGTAGGTCGTGTGCTCGGCGCTCTGCGCGAGCGGAACCGCGTCAAGCAGGAAGTTCAGGTGCGCCAGGTTCGTGAGCGGCCGGCCGGTGGCGGGAGCCGGGGTCGCGGTTGTGCTGTCGACCGCGGTCGCGGTGACTGGTGCAGCGGATGCGGCCGGCCGGCCCGGCTGGGCGGCCGCGGCTCCCGTGCCCGCTCCCCACAGCAGCAGCGAGACCGCGCTCGCGAGGGCGACGCCGCCGAGCGTCGATCGGCGGTGGGTGGAACGGAAACGAACGGCATTGTGCGTCATGCGTGACTCTCCTTCGAGTACTTAACCGGTTCAGCACTCCCTACTAAACCGGTTAAGGTGACGAGTGTCAAGAGTGGCCGGCGCGGGGCATCCGTGGGCGCCTTGATAGTTTGGACTCAACCGAGTCGCACGAGACGTACAGGAGCAGTCATGTTTGTGGGCATCAGCAATACACCGCGGGACTACGCGTGGGGCTCGAAGACTGCAATCGCGGGGCTGCTCGGAACGACTCCCTCCGGCAAGCCGGAGGCCGAAATCTGGCTCGGGGCGCACCCTGGGTCGCCGTCGGTGATCGCAGACCCCTCCCGCACGGGCGGGGCCGGGACCCTTGTCGACTGGATCCTCGCGGACCCCGAGCGGGCGCTCGGCTCCGCGCTCGCGGCCGAGGAGACCGACGCAGGCACGGTGCCGCCGCGGTTGCCGTTCCTGCTGAAGGTGCTCGCCGCCGCGAGCCCGCTCTCCCTGCAGGCGCACCCGACGAGCGAGCGCGCGCGTACCGGCTTCGCCCTCGAGAACGCGGCGGGCATCCCCGTCGATGCCTTCGACCGCAACTACCGTGACCAGTTCCACAAGCCCGAGATCATCTTCGCGTTGAGCGAGACCTTCGAGGCGCTCTGCGGCTTCCGCGAGCTCGGCGAGGTGCGGCGCATCGTGGCGGAGCTGCGCGCCCTCGACGCCGCGTCGGAGAACCCGCAGCCCGGGGCCCTCGACGCCCTCGAGAGCAGGCTGCTCGGCGACACCGGCCTGCGCGACACCGTGGACTGGCTGCTGCGCGACGGCCGCGGCGGCGACACCGGGGAAGTGGCCTGGCTCGTCGAACGCGTGGTCAGCCTCGCGAAGGACGCCGTGTACCTGGCAGGGGGCGGGGCCGCGATCCGCTTCCCGCTCGAGCTCGCGACCGTGCGCGACCTCGCCGTTGCCTACCCGGGTGACCCCGGCATCGTGATCTCCCTTCTGACCAACCGGGTGTCGCTGAAGCGCGGCGAGGTGCTCTACCTGCCGGCCGGCAACATCCACGCCTACCTGCTCGGACTCGGCATCGAGCTCATGGCCGCGTCGGACAACGTGCTCCGCGGCGGGCTCACCCCCAAGCACATCGACGTCGACGAACTGCTCGACGTGCTCGAGTTCTCCCCGGTTCCGGTGCCCTACCTGGCTCCGATCGTGCACACGCCCGGCGTCTCCGAGTACCGGCCAGACGTGGCCGACTTCGCGCTCGTGCACATCGAGGCCTCTGCGGCGGATGCTGCCGCTCCCGTCGCCGGCGCGGCTCCCGTCGCCGGCGCGGCTCCCGTCGCCGGCGTCCCGATGCGCCAGTTCACCCTCACTGGACCGGGAATCGCGCTCTGCACGGCCGGAGGCTTCCTCGTGGCCGGTGCGACGGCATCCGTCGCCCTGAAGCGCGGCGAATCGGTCTACATCACGCCCGAGGAGGGCACCCTCACCTTCGCGGGTGTGGGAGACGTCTTCCTCGCCACCACCCCCTAGTCCCCGCTCGGCTCATAGCCTCGGTCCGCTCCGAGGTGCCCCGGCGCCCCGACTATTCGCCCAACCAATTCGACGGACTTTTTGAGTTTCTGGCCCGTTAGGACGCGTTTGAAGCGCTTTCCCGTCAAAATCTCCGTCGAATTCGTTAGGGGAAGGCGGGCGCGGCTGTCCTCGACAGGGGGTGGGTGTCCGTGGTTGTCCACAGAGTGGCGGATGCCGGCGGCCGGGTCCGCCTGGCACTGCAGGCTTCCGGCATGGGCACCCTCACCGCCGACATCGTGGGCCTCGGCCTGTTCGCCAAGCGGGCCTGGCTCCGTGACCGAGGCTGGGGCGATGGCGTGCTGAGGGGTGCGGTGCTGCGCGGGGAGATCGTCCGGGTGCGCAAGGGTTGGTACACGGTCCCCTGGGCACCGCCGTCCGCGGTCGAGGCGGTGCGGATCGGTGGCCGGCTCACTGGGCTGAGCGCACTTCGCAGTTACGGCCTCTGGACGCCGCAGACGCGAAAGCTCCACGTTGCGGTGCCGGTCGCCGCACGGGGTTTGCGCCAGCCAGGCGATATGCGCGCTCGCTTGAACGTGGGCGACAGTAACATCCGCGTGACCTGGACCGAGGAGCCGAACCCGCGCCGGGGCCCCTTCGTCTGGCGAACGAGCCTGACCGACACGCTCGTCCACATCCTCTGCACCCACGACCGGGTGACCGCGATTGTCTGTATCGACGCGGCTCTGCATGGTGCGCGTGAACACCAGATCGGTATCACGGAGGAGGATCTCGACGTCATCTTTGCCAGGGCGCCGCGCCGCACCCGATCGTGGCGGTCCGAGGTCGACGGGCGGGCCGAGGCGGGCGGCGAGACAGAGTTCCGACTCAAATGCCTGCACGCGGGCATCCCTTTCGTGCCGCAACCCGTCGTCGTGGGAGTCGGCCGCCTTGACGGTCAGATCGGCCCGTCGACATTCGTCGAAGTTGACGGCGAGGAATGGCATAACGACTCGGCTGCATTCGAGGCCGACCGCGAGCGAGTCCTCGCGGTGGTTGCGCGGAACGGGCGCACGCTCCGTTTCAGCTACAAACTGATGCGCCACAAGTGGGAACTCTGCGAGCGCGCGATGCGGTGCTCACTCGTCGATGACTATCAGCTCTCCCGGGTGACGGGTTTCCCGGCCTTCCCGGGGCGGATGCGGCCGCGCCGGACATCCGCCGAGTCTTCCGAGGGCGAAACGCGCGTCTAGCCTCGCGCGAGCAGGGCTGGCCGGCCCGCGCCGCGGCATCCGTTGTCGAGTGGTAACCAATTCGACGGACTTTTTGAGTTCTTGGCACGTTGAGACGCGTTTGAAGCGCTTTCCGGGCAAGATCTCCGTCGAATTCGTCAGGGGGCGGGGCGGGGAGGAGCCCGGCGGTCAGCCGGCGCGGCGGGCCCCGAAGGTGCGCCGGTACGCGGTCGGGGTGGTCTGCAGCACCTTGAGGAAGTGGTGCCGCATCACCGCGGCCCCGCCGAACCCGGTGTCGCCGGCGATCTCCTCGAGGCTGCGCGAACTCTCCTCGAGCAGTTGCTGGGCCCGCAGGAGGCGCTGCCGGTTGAGCCAGGCCGTCGGCGTCGTGCCGAGCTCCGCGCGGAAGCGCCTGGCGAAGGTGCGCGGCGACATCAGCGAACGCCGGGCGAGCTCCTCGACGGGGAGCTCGCGGTCGAGGTTCTCGAGCATCCAGGCGGTCACGCTCGCGAACGAGTCGCTGTCGCAGTCGACGACGGGCGCCTCGATGAACTGGCACTGGCCGCCGTCGCGCTGGGGAGGCACGACCATCCGCCTGGCGATGTTGTTGGCGACGGATGCCCCGAGCACCTTCCGCACGATGTGCAGGCACGCGTCGATGCCGGCCGCGGTGCCGGCTCCGGTGACCACCCGGCGGTCCTCGACGAAGAGCACGTCAGGGTCGACGCGGGTCTGCGGGAATTGGCGCGCGAGGGCATCCGTGTACATCCAGTGCGTGGTGCTGCGGCGGCCGTCGAGCACTCCCGCCTCGCCGAGCACGAACGCGCCGCTGCAGACGCTCAGCACCCAGGCGCCCCTGGCCTCGGCGTCGCGCACGGCCTGCAGCACGGCGGGATGCACCGGCGTCCCCTTGTCGAAGGCGGGAATCGCGAGCAGGTCGGCATCGGCCGCCGCAGAAAGGTCTTCCGTCACGATGATGTCGAAGCCCAGCTTGGTGCGGATCGGCCCGGGCTCTGCGGCCGTGACGTGGAAGTCGAAGACGGGACCGCCGGTGTCGCTCCTGTCGATGCCGAAAACTTCGCAGATCACGCCGAACTCGAACGGCGCCATGTCGGGCAGGGCGATGCAGACGACCTTGTTGAGCGAGGCAGGGGCGGGCGCGGCGAGCATGCGAACCTCCGGAAAAGGCGTTGGCAGGAAATGGTCGAACACTGGCAAGACTGCCACTCGCGGCAGGATATCGCAATGCCTAGAGTTCCTGCCATGATGACATTCCTGGTAATCGTTCTCGCCCTCCTCACCCTCTGGAGCGCCGTCGCGACGTTCAGCACGGTGACCCGTGACGGCTACGGTGACCCGCAGGTGGCCCGGCGCACCCACGGACTCGACGACGACTGGCCCTGACCCACGCGCTCCTCGCGCCGTTCGCGCCCCCTGCGCCGGAATCGGCCCGAACGCTAGGCTGGCAGCACCGGCATCGCTTGGGTTGCCGAGCGATCCTGCGAGGGTAAACATGGCGTGGCTTGTCACCGGCGGAGCCGGCTATATCGGATCCCACATCGTCCGCGCTTTCCTCGCCGAGGGCATCGACGTGGTCGTGGTCGACGACCTCTCGAGCGGCCACGCCGAATTCGTCCCGGAGTCCGTGCCGTTCGTGCACGGCGACCTGCTCGACGGCCCCCTTCTCCTCGACACCTTCGCCGATCACCCGATCACGGGAGTCGTGCACGTCGCCGGTTTCAAGTACGCCGGGGTCTCGGTGCAGCGCCCGCTGCACACCTATGAGCAGAACGTCACGGCCATGGCCACCCTCCTCGCTGCGATGCAGGAAGCAGACGTGAAGCGGATGGTGTTCTCCTCGAGCGCGGCCGTCTACGGCACCCCGACGACTTCGCTCGTCACCGAGGAGACCGCGAAGAGCCCGGAGTCCCCGTACGGCGAGACCAAGCTCATCGGCGAGTGGCTGCTCCGCGACCAGGCCGTCGCGGCCGGGCTCAGCTACACCGCGCTCCGCTACTTCAACGTCGTCGGCTCCGGCGCCCGTGAGCTCCGCGACACGAGCCCGCACAACCTGTTCCCGATCATCTTCGACGCCCTCCTCGCCGGCCGCACCCCGCGGATCAACGGCAACGACTACGCGACCCCCGACGGCACCTGCGTGCGCGACTACATCCACGTCGCCGACCTCGCCGTCTCGCACGTCGCGGCCGCGCGCCTCCTCGACGCCGACACGGCGATCGAACCCGTGTATAACCTCGGCAGCGGCGACGGCGTCTCCGTCGGCGAGATCATGGCGACGGTCGCCCGCGTGACCGGCATCGACTTCACGCCGGACATCGGTCCCCGCCGGGCCGGCGACCCCGACCGCATCGTCACGAGCGGCGCACTCGCGGCCCGCGACCTCGACTGGAAGATGCGGCACAGCCTCGAAGAAATGGTGCGCAGCGCCTGGGAATCGCGGCAGGCGGCATCCGTTTCATAGGCCGTGCGCCGCACTTTCGTCAAGACCCCCGGCAAGGTCACATTTTCTGTCTTTGGGCGAGTCGAAACTCTCGAGCCGACATTGAGGGTTTATTATCGGCGACTTGACGTGGGGGAATTACACGGCTGTAATTAGTGCGAACGAGTTATTTGGGCACTTATTGCAAAGGGTGGGAGACGATATGCCGCAAGCCGAGTATCGTTCCGGAGTACCCGAGGACTGGTTCGTCGATCCCGTTCGCTTGGGCATTCCCGGAATTCGCAAAGACAGCACCGGTCACACCCTTCCTGACGAAGGCGACGCCCTCGCCTGGCAGGCGGACTCGCTGTGCGCCCAGACGGACCCTGAGGCGTTCTTCCCCGAAAAGGGCGGTTCCACCCGCGACGCCAAGAAGATCTGCACCTCGTGCGAGGTGCGCACCCAGTGCCTGCAGTACGCGCTCGCCAACGATGAACGCTTCGGCATCTGGGGCGGCCTGTCCGAACGCGAGCGGCGCAAACTGCGCAAGCGCGCCAGCTGACGCCCTTCCGACGCCGATCAGCCCGACCAAGATCGGCCGTGTGAATCCGACCGCGCATATCGGGCACGCCCGACCAGGCGCAACCGCCCACCGACGATGCAACCTAGGCTTGGCTTGATATGCATGCACGAGTCACAGCCATCCTTGTCGCCCGCAACGGCGCGAAACACCTTGAGCGCACTCTCGAGGCTCTGAGTCGGCAAACCCGTCAACCGGATGTCGTCATCACCGTCGACTGCGGATCCAGCGACGCGACGGCCCAGCTCCTCGCGGCGCACGGTCCCACCCACTTCATCTCGGCGGACTCCGACCTCACCTTCGGGCAGGCGATCGCCGCCGCCGTGCGCGTGATGGCGCCGCCGGAATCCGACAGCGAGATGCTCTGGCTGCTGGCCCAGGACAGCGCCCCCGAACCCGGCGCGCTCGAAGCGCTGCTCGGAGAGCTCGAGATCGCCCCCTCCGTCGCGGTCGCCGGGCCCAAGATCATGGACTGGCGCGCCCACGACTACATCCACGACGTCGGCCTGTCGATGACCCCGGGCGGGGCGACCGTGACCCTCGTCGAGAGCGAACTCGACCAGGGCCAGCACGACGGCATGAGCGACGTGCTCGCCGTCGACGCCGGCGGCATGCTCGTGCGCCACAGCGTCTGGAACCAGCTCGGCGGCTTCGACCCCGGCCTGCCCTCCGCAGACGACGCCCTCGACTTCTGCGTGCGCGTGCGCCTCTCCGGCCGCCGGGTGTCCGTCGTCGCCGCGGCGCGCGTCGCTTCTGCCGGCGACGGTGTCGCCGGGCTCAGCGGGTCCTCCCGCGGGCGCGCCCGCCGCAAGCGACTCCGGGTGGCCAGGGCCGCGCAGCTGCACCGTCGCCTCGTCTACTCCGCGGGGTGGCTGATCCCGCTGCACTGGATCGCGCTCGTGCCCTTCGCCTTCTTCCGTTCCGTCGGAGCGCTGCTGCAGAAGGAGCCCGGCGCGATTCCCGGCGAGTTCTCTGCCGCGTTCCGCACCGCGTTCAGCGGCTCCCGGGTGCGCAACGCGCGCCGTCGACTCGCCGAGACCCGCACCCTCGGCTGGGGCTCGATCGCTTCCCTGCGCCTGACGAATGCCGAGGTCCGCCGCAGGAACATCCTCAAGCGCGAAGCGGTCCTCGTCGGACTCGGCGCCGACCGGCCGGAGCTGCGCTTCTTCGCGAGCGGCGGCGCCTGGACCGTCCTCGCGGCAGCGCTCCTCGGAATCATCATGTTCGTCTCACTGCTCGGCGCTCAGAACATCGCCGGCGGGGGACTGCTGCCGCTGTCGAGCACCCCGGCCGGACTCTGGGCGAGCGTCGGCTACGGCTGGCGCGACCTCGGCCTCGGCTTCGTCGGCGCCGCGGATCCCTTCGCCGCGGTGCTCGCCGTGCTCGGCTCGCTCACGTTCTGGGCCCCGTCGTACTCGCTCGTGCTGCTCTACTTCCTCGCCCTGCCGCTCGCCGCGCTCGGCGCGTGGCTCGCGGCGACCCGGCTGACCGACCGTGGATTCCTCCGCTTCACCGCCGCAGCGCTGTGGGTGCTCGCCCCGACCTTCCTCGCAGCGTTCTCGGCCGGTCGCCCGGCCGCGATCCTTGCGCACCTGCTGCTGCCCTGGCTCTTCTTCGCCGGCTATTCCGCCGGCCGGTCGTGGTCCGCCTCAGCGACCGCGTCCCTGCTCTTCGCCGCGGTGGTGTTCTGCGCCCCCTCCCTCACGCCCGCGCTGCTCGTCGCGTGGCTGCTCTGCTCGGTCGCGAGCGGACGCGGCATCTTCCGCTTCATCGGCATCCCGCTGCCCGCCCTCGCCCTGGCGCTCCCGCTGATCCTCGACCAGGGCCTCCGCGGCTCGTGGCTCGCGCTCCTCGCCGACCCCGGAGTGCCGGTGCCGAGCAGCCCAGCCCCGGACTGGCAGCTGCTGCTCGGCTTCCCGACCGGCGACTTCGGCGGTTGGAGCACGCTTCTCGACCAGGCTCCCGCATTGCAGGGCCTGCCGCTTGCCTGGATCATCCCGTTCCTGTTCGCCCCGCTCGCCATCCTCGCCGCGCTCTCGCTATTCCTGCCCGGCATCCGGAGTGCGAGCCTTGCAGTACTGACAGCCCTGCTCGGCGCCGGCACCGCGATCGCAGCGACGCAGCTGAGCCTCGCGACGACCGGAGCGGCAAGCGTCGTCATCTGGCCCGGCGCCGGCCTGAGCCTCTACTGGCTCGGCCTCGTCGGCGCCGTCATCTTCGCCCTGCGCGAGCTGCGCCGCTTCGCCGTCGCCCCTGCCGTCGCAGCGACGGTACTCCTCGCCGTTGCCGTCGTGCCGCTCGCCGGTGCGCTCCCGCTCGGCCTGAGCTCCGTCCGAGAGAGCAGCGATCGCACCCAGCCCGCTTTCGTGACGGCAGAGGCCCAGACGGATGCCCGGGTCGGGACGCTCGAAATCGTCCCGCAATCCAACGGCGGCATCCTCGCCACGATCGTGCGCGGCGCGGGCACCACCCTCAACGAGCAGAGCACCCTGGTCAACACCGCGACCACTCTCTCTGCGGCGGACAAAGAGCTCGCCACGCTCGCGGGAAACCTGGCCTCGCGCAGCGGACTGGATGCCTCGGCCGGACTCTCCGACCTCGGCATCCGCTTCGTGCTGCTGCGGCCCGCCTCCCTCACCGGCACCGGAGGCGGAACCGCGAAGGCCAGCGTCGCGGCCACGGAAACCCTCGCCAGGGCGACGACCGCGCTCGACGGTGAGGCCGCACTCGTGCCCGTCGGAGACACCGCATACGGTCGGCTCTGGCGCCATGACGGGCCGGCCTCCGCCGCCGGCGTCACGGCGAGCGAGATCCCGGGCAATGCCGGGGGAATCTTCTCCCTCGCCGCCCTGCTCCTCGCCGCGATCACGGTCGGCTCGGCACTGCTGCTGTCGATCCCGACCGGCGCGGGCCCAGAAGCCGTGCGCCAGGCGAACCGCGACGCCATGCGCCGCTCGGCTCGCTCGGACACCCAGGACCGCAAGGCCGAGGCACGAGACCTCCACCGCGAGGAACGCAGTGCGAAGTCCGAGGCGCGGACGGCCCGGTCCGACGCTCGGGCTGCGCTCAAGCGCAGTGTCAAGGCCGGCGCGATCGTGCCCGCAGAGGGCACCCCGGCAGCCCAGGCGATCGAGTCGGCCGAGGCCGCCGAGGCCGCGGAGGCCGCGGAGGCCGGCGAGCTCGCCGCCGCAGTCGAACTCGCGCACACCTCAGACCGCGTACACGAGTCCACCGGCCGCACTCCCGACGATCCTCACGGCGACGGTGCCGACGAGACTGCCGGCGCGGCATCACCCGAAGCCGCTTCGCCGGTCCCGCCGGCAGGGGCGCCAGACCAGGCGAATGCGACGGACCCCGCCGATCCTGCCGACCGTCCGAGTGGACAGGAGGACCCGAACAATGCCAGGTAAGCGCGCCATCGCCCGGACCGGTGCCCGGTTCCTCATCGCCTTCGGCGTGCTCGGCGTCGCCGGCGCGCTCGGAGCGGCCGCCGTCGTCGTGCCCTGGCCCGCCTTCGGCACCGCGCCGGCCTACCTGTCGGTCTCGCCGGTCCCGAGCGAGCAGGTCCGGGTCTGCCCTGGTCCCCTGCTCACTCTCGCAGAGGACTCGACCCAGGCGAAGGCCGCGAGCTCACTCGGGCGTCCGGTCACCGTGTCCGGCGCCTGGGCCCCCGCCTCGACCGCGTCGAAGAGCGCGGTCCCCTCCGGCGAGTGGAGCTCGCCGTCCGCGAGCCTGCTCAGCGCCGTCGACAACGGCAAGACCACAGACGGAGCCCCCGTCAAGCTCAACATCCCGGTCGCGAACGGCGCGTCCACGGCGCCGCTCGTGGGCGGCAGCCAGGCCCAGTCCATCGCAGCGGAGGCGGTCCTCGGCGGATTCGCCGTCGCGGCCTGCGGCGAGGCCAGCGGCGAATCCTGGCTCGTCGGCGGGTCGACGGATGTCGGCCGCACGACGCTCGTGATGCTCAGCAACCCGACAACGGTCGTTGCAACCGTCAACCTCGACGTCTTCGGCGAATCCGGCCGGGTCACCGCGCCCGGCTCCACCGGGATCCTCGTCCAACCCGGCGCCCAGCGTGTCGTCTCCCTCGCCGGCCTCGCGCCGAACCTCCGCTCTCCCGTCGTGCACGTGACGACACAGGGCGGCCAGGTGGTGGCCACCCTCCAGCAGAGCATCGTGCGCGGTCTCGCGACCGGCGGAGTCGACCTGCTCGGCGCATCCGTCGACCCCAGTCTCGAGCAGAGCATCGCCGGCCTGCGTGTCGAGAATCTTCCGGCAGACGACGCCGGAAGCGACGCGGGCGGGGTCGCGAGTGACACGCCGTCGGTGCGGCTGCTCGCCCCCGGCGACACGGCGGCGATCGTTCAGATCGGCGTGATGAGCGAGGACGGCCAGGCGGCGGGCACCTCCGTCGAGGTCACGCTCCAGCCAGGACTCGCGACGGACGTGCCGCTCTCCGGGCTCGCCATCGGCAGCTATTCGCTGAGGGTGTCGAGCGACCAGCCCGTCGTCGCCTCCGCCGAAAGCTCGGCCACCGGAACCAGCGGCCGCGACTTCGCCTGGTTCGCATCTTCGGCGCAGCTCACCGGCGACTTCGCCGTCGTCACGTCTCCCGGACCCTCGCCGCTGCTCAGCCTGCTGAACCAGGGCACCAAGGACGTGACGTACACGGCGACGGCCGAGAACGGTGCGACCGGCAGCGTGAAGGTCGCGGCCGGAGCCGCCGGAGCCCTGCCGTTGGTCGCGTCGACGCGGTATATCGTGTCCGGCGGCGCCGCGACCGTGTCGTCGGTCGGCTATGCGAATGCCGGAATGCTCGCCTCGTTCCCGGTACGTCCACCTGGCCCGCTCGCCGAGCCGATCCGCGTCTACGCCCACTGAGCGTCGCCGTTCCGGTCCACTGCTGCCCTGCCACGGGCCGCAAAGTCGGAGTTCTTCGCGACACGCCGTCTTCGCGGGCAGCAGATGCCGCGTGTCGCGAACTTCTCCGACCTAGCGAAGTCTGCGGGCGCCATCGCCGCGCGTTGCGCCGCGCGGGATGCAAGACTGGACACCCCGCCCGCCGAACGAGGAGCACCGAGTGACCGAGCAGACTCCCGCGCAACCGCTCGCGCACGCCCCGGTCGAGATCGCCGTGATCGGCGGATCCGGCCTGTACCGGCTCTTCGACGCCGGCACCGTCAGCTCGCTCGTCGTCGACACCCCGTACGGGCCGACCTCGGCGCCGATCACCGTCGGCGAACGCGCAGGCCGCAGGGTCGCATTCCTGCCCCGGCATGGAGCGGGACACACCGAGGCGCCGCACCGGATCAACTACCGCGCCAATATCTGGGCGCTCGCCTCCCTCGGCGTCCGCGCGATCATCTCCTCCTCGGCCGTCGGCGGCGTCAGCCCCGAGTACCCGCCCGGGCTGCTCGTCGTCACCGACCAGTTCATCGACCGCACGAGCGGTCGCGCCGACACCTTCTTCGACGAGGGTGTCGTCGCGCACCTCGCGGCGGCCGACCCCTTCGACCCGGTGCTCCGCCGCACGGCGATCGCCGCCCTGGGCGCGCTCGGCGAGTGGTTCGCGCCCACCGGCACCGTCGTCGTGATCCAGGGCCCGCGATTCTCCACCCGGGCCGAATCGCTCTGGTTCCGCGCGGCCGGCGCGCACATCGTCAACATGACCCAGTACCCCGAGGTCGTGCTCGCGTCCGAACTGGGCATCGGAACGGTGAACCTCTCCTTCGTCACCGATGCCGACGCCGGACTGGCTCCCGCCGAACCCGACGCGGACGCGGCGGCATCCGCTTTCGAGGCGCGCCTGCCCGAGGCAACCGAGACGGATGCCGTCACGGCCGAGCTCGTGTTCGCCCGGCTGGCCGCGGCGCAGCCCCGCATCCTCGCGGCCATCGACGGCATCCTCCGCGGCATCCCCGCCGGATACGCCCCGCGGCCCCTGATCGATCCCGAGCTGATCCGCGCCGTGCTCGACCGGCCGGTGCCCGTTCCGCATCCCGTGCCCGGGCCGACGACCGAACCCGGGTCTGCCCGATGAGCCCCCGGCTGCTCGTGACGGGCGGCGCCGGGTTCATCGGCGGCGTCATCGTGAGCCAGGCGCTCGATCAAGGCTGGGACGTCCGCGTGCTCGACTCCCTGCGCCCCGACGTGCACGGCGGGCTGCCCGTGGTCGACCCCCGGGTCGACCTGCTCGTCGGTGACACGACGGATCCCGCGGCGGTCGACCTCGCTCTCTCCGGGGTCGACGCGGTCTGCCACCAGGCCGCGAAGGTCGGCCTCGGCGTCGCGTTCTCCGATGCGCCGGACTACGTGCGCAGCAACGAGTTCGGCACGGCCGTGCTCCTCGCCGGCATGACCACCGCGGGCATCGACCGGCTCGTGCTCGCCTCCTCCATGGTCGTGTACGGCGAAGGCAGCTTCCGCGGCCCGCACGGCTTCACCCGTCCCGGCCCGCGCCGGGAGGCCGACCTCGCCGCCGGCCGGTTCGACCCGCTCGACCCGGAGACCGGAGAGCCGCTCGAACCGCTGCTCGTCACCGAAGACGACTCGCTCGACCCCCGCAACGTCTACGCCTCGAGCAAACTCGGACAGGAGTACCTCGCGAGCAGCTGGGCCCGCTCGACGGGCGGGCGCGCGATCGCCCTCCGCTACCACAACGTCTACGGGCCGGGGATGCCGCAGAACACGCCGTACGCCGGGGTCGCGTCCCTGTTCCGGTCGGCCCTCGAACGCGGCGAGGCGCCACGCGTCTTCGAGGACGGCAGGCAGCGGCGCGACTTCGTGCACGTCGCCGACGTCGCATCCGCCAACCTGGCCGCGCTCGAGCACACCGGGGAGGCCCCCGCCGCCCTGTTCCGGGCGTTCAACGTGGGATCGGGGGTCGTGCACACGATCGGCGACATGGCCGGGGCGCTCAGCCGCGCGGCCGGCGGCCCGGACCCCGTCACGACGGGGGAGTACCGGCTCGGCGACGTGCGGCACATCACCGCGTCCTCCGAGCGGCTCCGCACCGAACTCGGCTGGATGCCCGCCGTCACCTTCGAGGACGGCATGCGCGCCTTCGCGACAGCTCCCCTCCGGGCCACCGTCCGCCGCTGACCCGACGCCGGGCGCCGGAACACTGCCGGCAACTGCGGTCGCAGCGGACAGCGCCTAGACGGCGACCGCGCGCCGCGGCAGGAGCACGTCGAAGCGGCATCCGTTCGGCACGTTCTTTACGATCACCTCGCCCTGGTGCGCGGTGACGATGCCCTGCACGATCGCGAGGCCGAGCCCGGCCCCACCGGGGGTGCGCGGCTCGCTCGCCCGCCAGCCCGCCTCGAACACCCGGGCGATGTCCTGCTCCGGGATGCCGCCCGCCGCGTCCTCGACGGAGATCACGGCCCCGCCGTCCCCCCGTTCCCGCACCGACACCGTGATCGGGCTGCCGGACGGGGAGTGCTGGATCGCGTTCATCACGAGGTTCCCGACCACGCGCGACAGCTCGCGCGGATCAGCGAGGACCGTCAACCCCGTCTCGCCCGCGAACCGCAGGTCGAGGGACTTCGCGTGGGCGACGGGGCCGAAGCCCGCGACGGTGTCGCTGATCAGGTCGTAGAGCGCGACCGGCTCGAGCGCGAGGCGCAGTGTCCCCGAATGGATCCGCGACAGCTCGAAGAGGTCGTCGACCATCCCGCTCAACCGGTCGACCTGGTCGCGCATCCGCGGGTAGTACCGGGCGGGGTCCTCGACCATCCCGTCCTCGAGCGCCTCCGCCATGGCGCGGATGCCGGCGAGCGGGGTCCGCAGGTCGTGCGAGATCCACGCGATCAGCTCGCGCCGGGATTCCTCCACGCGACGTTCGCGCGCCCGCGACTCGGCGAGGCGGGCGCCCGTCGCCGCGAGTTCCCCGGCGAGGTCGCTGAACTCGGTCGTGCTGTGCCGGGGCGCCGACGCGTCGTCCGCGGCGTCGACCGATTCGCCGCGGCCGAGGCGTTCGGCCGCGCTGCGCAGGTGCCTGCTGTCGCGCACGAGGGTGCGCCCGAGGAGCGCGGCCATCACGAGCGACACGAGCCCGGCGACGGCGGCGACCGAGTAGAAGACGCCGAGGTCGTGGGTCGAGACGTACATCTGGGTGGCGACCGCCGACATCCCCCCGACGACGGAGACGATCGCCGCGAGGGCGACGAGCATGAGCTGCACCACGAACGACGACCGCTTCATCATCCGCAGCGCGAGCAGCCCGAGCGCGCCCGTGACGACCGCGCACGCGAGGGCGTTGAGCGCGACGATGACGAGCACCTCGGTCGTCACAGGGCCGTCCCGTCTGCCGTTGCTGCGGCATCCGGTGCGCCGCGGGTGCCCGCCGAGCCGAGCGGGACCGGGTCGAACCGGTAGCCGACACCCCACACCGTCTGCAACAGCAGCGGATGCGCCGGGTCGGCCTCGATCTTCTCCCGCAGCCTCCGCACATGCACGGTCACGGTCGAGAGGTCGCCGAATTCCCAGCCCCACACCGAGCGGAGCAGGTCCTCACGGCCGAGGACCGTGTGCGGGTGCCGGAGCAGGTGCGAGAGCAGGTCGAATTCGCGCACCGTGAGCACGAGCGGTTCGCCGTGCAGGCGCAGCTCGTGCGCCGCGGTGTCGAGGGTGAAGTCGCCGATGGCGAGCGGCGCGGCCGGCAGGCCCGATGAAGCCTCGCCGTGCCCGGCCGCGTCTGCGGCCGCCTGGGCCGCGGCCTGCCCGGTGCGCCGGAGGACGGCCTGCACCCTCAGCACGAGCTCTCGCGGAGAGAACGGCTTGGCGAGGTAGTCGTCCGCACCGGCCTCGAGGCCGTCGATGCGGTCGTCCTCCTGGTTGAGGGCGGTGAGCATGATCACGGGGATGGCCCAGGTGCTGCGCACCCGACGGCACACCTCGATACCGTCCAGAAGGGGAAGCATCCGGTCGAGCACCACGAGGTGCGGCCGCTTCTCCTCGGCGAGGCGGAGCGCGCTCAGCCCGTCCGGGGCCTCGTCGACCAGGAACCCGGCGGCGCGCAGGTATCGGCAGACGATCTCGAGCACGGTCGGGTCGTCGTCGACCACAAGGATGCGCCGCTCCTCCGTGCGGGCGCGGGGGACCGGGGAGGCGGAAGCGGAAGGGGCTGTCACGGTCTCAGGATACGGTGGCTCCGCCCCGCCGGGAACGTCGCGGCGAACGTCCCGGCGTTCTTCCTCAGTCCGTAATGTTCTCGGGCCCGTTCCGGGCGGGTGCCCCTCTAGGGTCGGAAGATGACTCCGTTCCAGGTCGACCTCGTGCTCCCGTGCCTCAACGAGGCCGGTGCCCTGCCGTGGGTGCTCTCGCGCCTGCCGGAGGGCTACCGGGCGATCGTCGTCGACAACGGCTCGACCGACGGGTCTGCCGAGGTCGCTGAGGCGGCCGGCGCACTCGTGGTGCACGAGAAGCGCCGCGGCTTCGGCGCTGCGGCCCACGCGGGGCTCCTCGCGGCGACCGCCCCGATCGTCGCGTTCTGCGACGCCGACGCCTCGATGGACCCAGCCGAACTGCCGGGGATCGTCGGCCCGATCCTCGCCGGCGACGCCGATCTCGTGCTCGGCCGCCGCCGCCCGACGACGCGGGGATCCTGGCCGCTCCACGCCAGGCTGGCCAATTCCAGTCTTTCCCGGCGCCTGCGCCGAATAACCGGTGTGAACATACATGACCTGGGCCCCATGCGGGCCGCGCGGCGCACGGCGCTGCTGTCCCTCGACCTCCAGGACCGACGCAGCGGCTACCCGCTCGAGATGTTCCTGCGCGCGGCCGACGCCGGGTGGAGCATCCGCGAGGTCGACACCGCCTATTCGCCGCGGGTCGGGCGCAGCAAGGTGACCGGCACGATCCGCGGCACCGTGACCGCGATCGGCGACATGTCCGCCCTGCTGCGCGAGGCCCGGAAATGACGGCCCTCGTCGTGATCGCCAAGGAGTGCCTGCCGGGCCGGGTCAAGACCCGCCTGCACCCGGCGCTCTCCTTCGAGCAGGCAGCCGAGCTCGCCGCCGCGAGCCTCGACGACACCCTGACCGCCGCGCTCGCCCTCCCTGCCTCGCGCCGCATCCTCGCCTTCGACGGGGTCACCCCGCCGCGCCTGGCCGCGGAGTTCGAGATCCTGCCCCAGGTCGGCGGAGGCCTCGACGAGCGTCTCGCCGCCATCTTCGACGGGCTCGACGAACCGACCGTCCTGATCGGCATGGACACCCCGCAGGTGACCCCCGAGCTGCTCGCGCCGGTCTTCACCGACTGGTCCGACGACACGGATGCCTGGCTCGGCCTCGCGGACGACGGCGGCTTCTGGGCGCTCGCGCTCGCAGCGCCGCGCGAAAGTGTGCGCCTCGACCAGTCCGGGCGCGGCCAGTCGCGGCGCGGGGACCTGATTCGCGGCGTCCCGATGTCGATGGACGACACGGGAGCACGTCAGCTCGATCGCCTGCACGAGGCCGGCCTCCGGGTGCGGCACCTGCCCGTGCTCACCGATGTCGATACGATCGCCGACGCGCACTCCGTCGCCGCCACTGTTCCGGACGGGCGCTTCGCGCGCACCCTCGCCGCGATGGCACCGGCCGCCGGTGTCGCGATGCACGCCGCCGGATCGCGGGTGCGCTCGTGAGCGCCGTCGAGGCCGCCCGGCGCGGCGATCGGGACCTCCTTCTCGGCCTCGCCCCCGCGACCTTCGGCGCCGGCGGAGCGGAACCGTACGCGGCCGCGCTCCGCAACGCCGACAACGTGCTCTACCTGCGCCGCTCCCGGGACGGCGGCCTCACCGCCGCCGCGACCATGGACGCCGGCCGGTGGAGCGCTGACGCCGACGACACCGACCAGCGCCTTCTCGACGGCCTGACCGGTCCCGTGCTCGACATCGGCTGCGGCCCCGGCCGGATGGTGCGTGCCGCGATGGACCGCGGCCTGTCCGCGCTCGGAATCGACGTCTCCCCGACCGCCGTGCGGATCGCCGTCGACGCCGGACTCAGCGTGCTCAAGCGCAGCGTCTTCGACCCGATGCCCCTCGAAGGCGGCTGGGCCGGCGCACTCCTCGTCGACGGGAACATCGGTATCGGCGGCGACGTGACCGCGCTCCTGACCCGCTGCGCCGAGCTTCTCGCACCCCGCGGCGCGCTCCTCGTCGAGGTCAGCCACGACCCGGCCCGCAATGAACGCTACGACGGCAGGCTCGAGGATGCCTCCGGCCTGCTCAGCGACGTCTTCCCCTGGGCAGAGGTCGGCGTCGATGCCCTCGCCGGCCACGCCACCGACGCCGGACTCCGGATCGACCACGACTGGCGCCTGGACGGCCGCTGGTTCGCTCGCCTCCACCACGCCTAGTTCCGACTGAGACCCGACCAACACCCGCGCTCGCCGGGAATTCGCACCCGAACCAGCGCCAGGGCGCCCGTCTCGCGTCCCCATCGGTGCAAAGTCGGAGTTTTTCGCGACACGCCGTCACCTCCGGCAGCGGATGCGGTGTGTCGCGAATTTCTCCGACCTTTCGGATCTCGCGCGCGCCGTCGTGCGCGGGCCGCGGCCGCGAGGACGCCAGGCCGCGGGGCGTCAGCGCAGCCGCTTCCGGCCCCGCGCGTAGAGCGCGAACGACACGGCCGCGGTGATCACGGCGAGCACGCCCCAGAACACCGCGAAATTCACGCCGTAGTCGAGCGGCAGCACGGTCGGATTGCCGGTGCCGCGCGACTGCGCGATCAGCAACGGCACCACGATCAGGGTCATGACCGAGCCGACCACGAGCGCGCCCTGCACGACGAGGATGAGCGTGCCGCTGATCCGGTGCCCGGCCCGGCGCAGCAGGATCCCGCAGAAGAACACGAGCGGAGAGATCACCCCGTCGTGCAGCACGATCGCCGCGCCCATCCACAGGGCGACGCCGGGGATCCGTGCCGGCTTCACGGTGTCCAGCAGCACGTACGCACCCCAGGCGAGGCCCGCGAGTCCGAGCACGATGAGCACGACCCGCGTCACGCGGAGCGCCGGACCCAATCCGTCGGCTCCGGACGCTTCGCCGCTTCCAGTCACTGCAATACCTGCGGTGCTCATGCGTCCATCGCCTCGATCCGGCTCAGCCATTTGGTTTGCAGCACCCCGGGCCGCCCGGGGGCGATCATACGGGCCGGGTAGCCGTGCTCGAGGTCGAGGGTCTCGCCGTTGAGCTCGAGCGCCACGAGCGTGAGCGGGTCGCGCACGTACTCCGACCCCATCGTGGTCTGCCGGTACGCGCCCTTCTTCTCGAGGCTGGTCAGGCGAAAGGATGCCGCGGCATCCGCAGACACCAGATCGGCCAGATCACGCAGGCGCACCCCGCGCCACGTCGCCAGCTGGCTCCAGCCCTCGACGCAGGCGATCGGCAGCTCCACCTCGGTCTGCGGCAGGGCGAGGAGCTCGGAGCGGCTGAAGCTGCGCTCCACTCCGGCGTGGGCCACCGTCAGCACCCAGCCGGCCGAGAGGGCATCGGCGGCCACATCCGCCTGCTTCGAGGTGCGGTTGACCGGTACCCCCTGCTGGCCGACGCCCTTCTTCCGCGGAGCGAAGGCGTTGACCGCGTCGAGCGGGGCGACCGTCTGCCCGGCGGTCAGCACGACGATGGTGCCGACGCTCACCCCCACGGTGGTGAGGAAGCCGCGCCGGCTGAGCCGGTGGCGGGCGGATTCGGAAGACCGGGCCGGGGCCGCGGTCACGCGCAGCGCCGGCGTCGCATCGATCCAGGCGAGCAGTCGGCCGGTGACCCCGGTCGGCCGACTCGAACCGAACAGGCGAACGGCCTCTGGCGTCGCCGCGCGGTCGCGGGAGACGGCATCCGTCAGGTGGTCGTCCTGACCGGAACCGTCGTCCGCCTGCTTGCGCCAGACCCGGGCGATGATCGGCAGCTTGATGCCGATGTGCAGGGCGAGCGAGCCGATCAGCACCCAGCCGAGCGCGAAGTGCGTCTCCCGGAACGGGAACGGCCACGGGTACCACTGGTAGGTGTTGAGCAGGCCGATCGTGATCTGCACGAGCGAGGCGCCCACGAACAGCGCGATCGAGCCGCGCTCGAGGAAATTGAGGAACGACCGCACCGGCGGCTGCTGGAACAGGTCGGGGAAGACGATGCACAGCTTGGCGAGCAGCAGCGGGAAGCAGGCGATGCCCGCGATGATGTGGGTGCCCTGGGTGAACTGGTACAGCAGTTCCGGCCGGGTGACGAAGTGCATGCCCGGCAGGGGCTCCTGCAGGAAATGGCTGTACAGCCCGGTGCCGAAACACAGCACGAAGGCGAGCCCGAGCAGCCGGCCGATCACGGTGGCCATCCGCGGGTTTCGCACGGGGGAGGCCAGCGCACGCTGGGCTTCGTACATCACTTGGCGCATGTTCTATTGCACCATCCGGCGGATGCCCGCGGGCGGGTCGACACCTTACGGTTCCGTGACGGGGCGGGTCCGTTCTGCTCTCCGAACCGGGATTCGGCGGCGCTCGCCGCGGAACTCCGACAGGATGGCCTCGTGCGCATTACGATCATCTCCCTCCTCCTGGCCGCGAGTGCGACGCTGACCGGGTACTGCGTCCTGGTCTTCTCGCTCTTCCAACCGACGCGGGACACCGTCCCCCTCCTGGTCTGCACCGGGGTGCTCTGGGCGCTGTTCGCCGCGGCTGTTTTCCTGCTGCGCGGGGTGCGCGGGCGCGCCGTGGTGGTGCTCGTGCTCGCCGGGTCGCTCGGCATCGGGGTCGCGGCGATGGTCGGGCCGCCGAACACCAGCACAGACTCGGCGAGGTACGCCTGGGACGGCATCGTGCAGAACGCCGGGATCTCGCCGTACGCCTACGTCCCCGCGGACGACCGGCTCGATCCGCTCCGGCCCACGTGGCTGTTCCCGGCGACGGTGCCGTCGGGCACGGTTCCGGAGACCTGCCAGGGCCAGCGCATCGTGGCAACCCACAAGACCGCGTCCGACGCCGTGCTCTGCACCGCGCTCAACCGGCCCACGGTCCCGACGATCTACCCGCCGGCCGCCGAACTCTACTTTGCGGGCATCCGCTTTCTGGTTCCGTCGACGGCGACCTACTGGCCGCTGCAACTCGGCGGGCTCGTTCTCAGCCTCGGAACGACGGTGTTGCTGCTGCTCGGGATGCGTCGCCGCGGCATCGACCAGCGGTTCGCCGCGTACTGGGCGTGGTGCCCGCTCGTGGCCTCCGAGGCGATCACGAATTCGCACGTCGACCTGCTCGGCGTGGTGTTCACCCTCGCCGCGGCGCTCCTGGTCACCCGGGCGCGATATTGGCGCGGCGGCATCGCCCTCGGGATCGCGATCGCCGTGAAGCTCGTCCCCGTGATCGCGGCCCCGGCGATGCTCCGCAGGCAGGGCTGGAAGGTCGGCCTCGCCGCGGTCGTGACCTTCTTCGCGCTCTACGTCCCGTACGTGCTCACGACCGGGATCGGCGTGCTCGGCTACCTGCCCGGTTACCTCAGCGAGGAGGGCTACGACAACGGCAAACGCTTCGCGCTCGTCTCGCTCATCGTTCCCGGGAGTGCCGCGATCTTTGTCGCGGGCGGCCTGCTCGTGATCATTGCGGCGCTCGTGTTCTGGAAGACCGACCCCGACCGGCCCTGGCTCGGCCAGCTCGTCATGATCGGCAGCACCCTGCTCATCCTGAGCCCGCGGTACCCGTGGTACGCGCTGCTGTTGCTGCCTTTCGTCGCGCTGAGCGGGCGCTGGGAGTGGCTCGCCATCCCGCTCGCCCTGACGCTCCGGCAGATCCTGCCCTCGCTCGAACTCACCTGGGCGATCACGGCCGCACTCGGCATCGTTCTCGCAGGGTCGGCCGTCCGGCTCGACCCCGCCGTGCGGGCGCGGATGCTCGGAGCACCCCTCCGCGCCGCGCGCTTCCTGCGCCCCCCGCGCTGAGCATCCGCCAGCGCACCCGTCCCCAGAAGCGGGCCGGTTAACGCCGAATTGCGGACAAAGCACCTTCGTCGTGAC